>NZ_LZJG01000204.1:0-40575 GCF_001667785.1 Mycobacterium sp. E3247
GAGGAGACCGTCCGGCGGACCTTGGAGGGGTTGCGCGCGGCCGCGCCCGGCAGCCGTGTCGTCTTCACCTACGTCCGGCGGGATTTCATCGACGGCACCAACCGGTACGGCACCCGCACGCTCTATCGCAGCGTGCGCCAGCGGCGGCAGTTGTGGCGGTTCGGCCTGCTGCCCGACGAGGTCGGCGGGTTCGTCGGCGAATACGGCTGGCGGCTGCTCGAGCAGGCCGGCCCCGACGAGCTCGTTGCGCGTTACGTCGCGCCCACCGGCCGCAGACTCCCTGCCTCCCAGGTGGAGTGGTCGGCCTACGCGGAGAAGCTTTAGCGCGCTGCGCCGTGGACGGGTTCAGACCTCGATGACCGTCGGCACGATCATCGGCTGCCGGCGGTACGTCTCGCCCACCCACTTGCCGACCGTGCGGCGCACCGCCTGGGCGATGCGGCCCGGGTCGGTGATGCTGTCGGCGGCGAGCAATTCCAGCTCGGCCTCGACCCGGCGCACGGCGGGCTCCAGCGCCTTGGGGTCTTCGGAGAACCCGCGCGAATGCAGGTGCGGCGCGGCCGCGGGGCGCCCGGTGCCGCGCTGGACGACCACGGTCACCGCGATGAAACCCGATGACAGGATGAGCCGCTCGCCCAGCGTGATATCGCCGACGTCGCCGCTGATCAGCCCGTCGACGAACATCTTGCCCACCGGCACCGCCCCGGCGATCGACGCCGTGCCGGCGACCAGGTCGACGCTGACGCCGTTCTCGGCCAACAGGATCGACTCCTCCGGCACCCCGGTGCTGGCCGCCAGCTTGGCGTTGGCGCGCAGCATCCGCCAGGTACCGTGCACGGGCATGACGTTGCGCGGCCGCACGCCGTTGTAGAGGAACAGCAGCTCGCCGGCGTAGGCGTGGCCCGAGACATGCACGCGCGCTTGGGCGTTGGTGACGACGCGGGCGCCGATCTTGGCGAGCGCGTCGATCACGCCGTACACCGCCTCCTCGTTGCCGGGGATGAGCGAGGACGCCAGCACCACCAGGTCCCCCGCGGTGAGCGTGATGCTGCGATGCTCGCCGCGCGACATCCGCGACAGCGCCGACATGGGTTCGCCCTGGGTGCCGGTGGTGATCAGCACCACCCGCTCGGGCGGCATCAGCTCGGCCGCGCCGATGTCGATCACGTCGGCATCGTCGACCCGCAGGAATCCCAACTCGCGGGCGATGCCCATGTTGCGCACCATCGACCGCCCGACGAACGACACCCGCCGGCCCAACGCCACCGCCGCGTCGATGATCTGCTGGACGCGGTCCACGTTGGAGGCGAAGCACGCCACGATGACGCGGCCCTCGGCGCCGCGGATCAACCGGTGCAGCGTCGGTCCCACTTCGCTTTCCGACGGTCCCACGCCGGGGATCTCGGAGTTGGTCGAGTCGCACAGGAACAGGTCCACCCCGGCGTCGCCGAGGCGGGACATGCCGGGCAGATCGGTGGGCCGGCCGTCCAGCGGCAGCTGGTCGAGCTTGATGTCCCCGGTGTGCAGGACGGTGCCCGCGCCGGTGTGCACGGCGATCGCCAGCGCGTCCGGGATGGAGTGGTTGACGGCGAAGTACTCGCACTCGAAGACGCCGTGGGTGCTCCGCTGCCGCTCGGTGACCTCGACGAACAACGGCTTGATCCGGTGCTCGCGGCATTTGGCGGCGACCAGCGCCAGGGTGAACTTCGACCCGACGACCGGGATGTCCGGGCGCAGCTTGAGCAGGAACGGGATGCCGCCGATGTGGTCCTCGTGCGCGTGGGTCAGCACCAGCGCCTCGATGTCGTCGAGCCGGTCGGAGATATGGCGCAGGTCCGGCAGGATCAGGTCCACCCCCGGCTCGTCATGGGTGGGGAACATCACCCCGCAGTCGATGATCAACAGCCGGCCGAGGTGCTCGAAAACCGTCATGTTGCGGCCGATTTCGCTGATGCCGCCCAGCGCGGTGACCCGCAGCCCGCCAGTGGTCAAGGGACCGGGAGGGGCGAGCTCTACATCCACTTACTGGCCACCCTCTAGCTCACCGGAGCACCGATGCCGCGCGCATATCGGCGGCCAGCGCATCGATCTGCTCGGGCGTTGCGGGCATCTGCGGCAACCGGGGATCGCCGACGTCGATGCCCTGCAGGCGCAGACCCGCCTTGGACATCGTCACGCCGCCCAGCCGGCTCATCGCGTCGCAGAGCGGCGCGACGGTGACGTTGATCTTGCGCGCGGTCGCGATGTCACCGGAAGCGAAGGCCGACAACATCTCTCGAAGCTGACCGGCGGCCACGTGCGAGATCACGCTGATGAAACCGGTAGCGCCCATGGCCAGCCAGGGCAGGTTCAGCGCGTCGTCGCCCGAATAGTAGGCCAGTCCGGTCTCGGCGATGATCTGGCCGCCGCTGTGCAGGTCGGCCTTGGCGTCCTTGATTCCCACGATGTTCGGGTGGGTGGCCAGCGCACGGATGGTCTCGGTGGCGATCGGTATCACCGAGCGCGGCGGGATGTCGTACAGCAGCACGGGCAGCTCGGTGGCGTCGGCGACCGCGGTGAAGTGGGCGATCAGCCCGCTCTGCGGCGGCTTCGAGTAATACGGCGTGACCACCAGCAATCCATGGGCGCCCTCGGCGGCGCAGGCCTGGGCCAGCCGGACGCTGTGGGCGGTGTCGTAGGTGCCCGCACCGGCGATGACGCGGGCGCGATCACCCACCGCCTCCAGCACGACGCGCAGCAGCTCCCGCTTCTCGTCGTCGGTGGTGGTCGGGGACTCGCCGGTGGTTCCGGAGACCACCAGGCCGTCACAGCCGGCGTCGACCAGGTGGTTCGCCAACTGTGCCGCGGCGGCGGTGTCGAGCGAGCCGTCGGGAGCGAACGGTGTCACCATCGCGGTCAGCACGGTTCCCAACCGTGCCGGGGCGTCGAATCCGACCGTGCTCACGGTCTTTAGGTTACCTGGCGGCGGCAAGGGCTTTAGCAACGGCGCGGCGCGGCGGCAGCGCCACTCAGGCCTCGGTCGCCAGCGGGCTGGTGGCCACCTCGGTCCCGTCGGCCAGCGCCGAGATCTCGAAGTCGGCGAACACGGCCGGCGCGGCGTCGACGAGCTGGCGCAGGCACTCGATGGCCAGCCGACGGATTTCCACGTCGGCGTGCTCGCTGGCGCGCATGGCGATGAAGTGCCGCCAGGCCCGATAGTTGCCCGTCACGACGATGCGGGTCTCGGTCGCATTGGGCAGCACGGCGCGGGCGGCCTGCCGCGCCTGTTTGCGGCGCAAGACCGCGTTCGGCTGGCCCGCCGCGAGTTTCGCCTCGAGCCTGCCCAGCAGCTCGGTGTAGGCGGCCCGGCTGGCGTCGGCGGCCTCGGTCAGGATTTGCCGCAGTTGGGGGTCGTCTTCCATGCCCGGTGGCACGACGACTCGCGAATCACCCTCGGGCACGTAGCGCTGTGACAGCTGCGAGTAGGAGAAGTGCCGGTGCCGGATCAGCTCGTGCGTGAGCGATCGGGAGATGCCGGTGATGTAGAACGACACGCTCGCGTGCTCGAGCACCGAGAAATGCCCGACGTCGATGATGTGCTTGATGTAGCCGGCGTTGGTCGCGGTCCTGGGATTGGGCTTCGACCAGCTTTGATAGCAGGCTCGGCCGGCGAATTCGACCAGCGCCGGGCCGCCGTCGGCGTCGGTGGTCCACGGCACGTCCGGCGGTGCCAGGAACTCGGTCTTGGCGATCAGTTGCACGCGTAGCGGCGCGGTCTCGGCCACGGCGCTCACCTTAACGCGGTGAGGCCACGGAGAGCTCACCCGATATCAACACCGGCAGCAGCGCGTCGCGAAGCGCGGACAGCCGCTCGCTTTCGGTGCGCCGCGCGTGACACAGCGCCCCGAGGCCGGTGATCGTCTCCCGGGCCGCGGTCGGCAGGCGCCGCACGTCGGGGACCGGAACGTCCAGCAGCTCGTGCGGCGGGATCCGCTGATGGCTTCCCGACGTCCCGGCAGCCCGGCGTTGCAGTCGTTCGGAAACGTTGGGCTGCCGCAGGGCCGCCCACAGGGCCGACGCGTCGACGCCGCTCGGTGTCAGGACGACGAACTCGCTGCTGGCCAGGGCCATTTCCGGCGGCAGGCCGACCACGTTCCAGATCCGGGGGATGCGCGGGTTCAGTCTCGCGAACAACACGCACGGCCCCGACAAGAGGAACTTGCCGCTCCTGATGGACGCGGCGGGCACGACGCGGGGGCTCGCCCCGTCATCGAACGCGGCGAGGCTGTAGTGCGCGACCGTGTCGTCGAACTCGGCCACGTTGAGCAACCCCGTGAACCGGCTCGCCAGGGCGGACAACGGCACACGCTCGCCGACCGACTGCGCGATGGCCACCATCACGTCCTCGGCGGTGTCGATCACCCGCGCGTTGGCGGATATCTTGTCGTCGAGGGAGCCGAGCAGCTCGGCGATCGCCCGACGCCGCGGCGCCTCCACGCTCCGCACTGCCACGTCACGCAGCACCCGCTGGCTGAGCAGCGGTTGTCCCGATCCGCAGCGGTGATCGCCCAGCCGGCAGGTGTGCAACGCGTAGTACCAATACCGCGTCTCGCGTGGATCTTTGGCCCGGCATATCACGGCGTTCTCGGTGACCCAGACGTCGGAGTCGCAATACCGCAGGCTCCCGCACTGCGCCCCGACGCGCCCGAGGACGATCAGCGGACCGGCCGCATTGGGTTCGTTGCAATAACCGATGGCCCCGTTGGCGCCATAGACACGGAACCGTCCGCGCGGGGCGCTCCGCGGCGCGCCGCCGCCGGTGCTGAAGACCAGGTGGTCGCCCAGCGTGGCCGTCACCGCAAGCGCTCCAGTTGCCGGCGCACCACGTCTTCCAGCCGGGCGGATTCCTCGAGCGCGGCCAGCAGGTCGCCGGTCAGCCGGGTGATCTTGTTCCCGATGGGCTCGACGTCATCGGCGGCGGCGGGCACACCGACATAGCGGCCCGGTGTGAGCGGGTAGCCGGCCGCCGCGATGTCGTCGAGGCAGGCGGACCCGCAGAACCCCGGAACGTCTTGATAGGCGACGCCTTTCGCGGCGGCTGACGGTGATCCGCGCCATGCGTGATAGGTGTCGCCGATCCGGACGACCTCCTCGTGCGTCAGCGCGCGCTCGGCGCGGCTGGCCAGGTAGCCGAACCCACGGGCGTCGATGAACAGCACCTGTCCGGACCGCTCACCCTTGTCGGTGTCGAAGATCCACAGGCACACCGGAATCGACGTGCTGCGGAACAGCTGCGCGGGCAAGGCGACCATGCAGGAGACCAGGTCAGCGTCGACGATCCGCGCACGAATATCGCCCTCCCCCAGCCCATTCGACGACATCGAACCGTTGGCCATGACCACCCCGGCCCTTCCGCCGGGGGCGAGTTTGGACAGGATGTGCTGAATCCACGCGTAGTTGGCGTTGCCGGCGGGTGGGACACCGAATCGCCAGCGCGGGTCGTGTTCGTCGCGGGCCCAGTCCTTGATGTTGAAGGGCGGATTGGCCATCACGTAGTCCATGTGCACTCCGGCGTGCTGGTCCTCGAGGAGCGTGTCGCCCCAGCGGGTGCCCAGGCCGGTGTTGTCGATGCCGTGCACGGCGAGGTTCATTCGCGCCATCCGCCAGCTCTGCTCGACGCTTTCCTGCCCACAGATCGTGACGTCCGCGGGATCGCCGTCGTGCTCGGCGATGAACCGTTCGGTCTGCACGAACATCCCGCCCGAGCCGCAGCACGGGTCATAGACCCGCCCTCGTGCGGGTTCCAGCATCTCGACGATCACCCGAACCACGCTCGGCGGGGTGAAGAACTCGCCGCCCCGGCGGCCTTCCGCGCGCGCGAAATTGCCCAGGAAGTATTCGTACACCTCGCCCAGGAAGTCGCGGGCGCGGCCGGGTTCCCCGAGTCGCGCGGAGTCGAGCAGGCGCAGCAGGTCACCGAGCCGGCGCTGGTCGAGCCGTTCGCACAGCCGTGGCAGCGCCATCGCCTCCATCGCATCATCGACGAGCCGGCCAAGCCCGGGCGATTCTGCGTTGTGCCTCAACTGTTCCCACTGCGCGTCGGAGGCGTGGCGGAGATACACCAGCCCGAGGACGACGTCCTTGTACTGGCTCGCCGGCAGGGATCCGCGCAGCGTGTTGGCGGCCTTCCAGAGCGTGTCTTTGAGCTCCTTGTCCGCCGCCCCCATCAGGCGGCCGCCCGCAGGTCGGCGGCCAGGTCGCCCCGGGTCGCGACGCTGAACCCGCCCAGCCCCAGCCAGGACGCCATGGACCGCAGCTCGCCGGCCAGCGCCTCGACCACGCGCGGCCGCGGGATGTCGGGTTCACCGAACGCGCCCACGACGCGCAGCGTGTCGCCGGCCCGGTCCGCCTTGAGGTCGACGCGGGCGACCAGTTGCCCGTCCATCAGCAGGGGCCACACGTAGTAGCCGTACTGGCGCTTGTGGGCCGGGGTGTAGATCTCGATGCGGTAGTGAAACCCGAACAGCCGCTCGACCCGGGGACGGAAGAAGATCAACGGGTCGAACGGGCACAGCAGCGCGGTGCCTCGATCTCTACGCGGCACCGCAAGACCGGCGCGCAGGTAGGCCGGCGCGGGCCAGCCGGCCACCTCGACCCGCTCGATCTCCCCCGCAGCGACCAGCTCCGCGACGGCGGGTTTGACCTGCTGGGCCGACAGACGGAAGTAGTCGCGGATGTCGGCCTCGGTGGCCACGCCGAGCGCGGTGGCCCCCCGCAGCGTGAGTCCCCGGACGGCCTCGGTGTCGTCGACATCGCGGGCCAGCACGCTCGCCGGCAGCACCCGCTCCACCAGGTCGTAGTGGCGGGCGAAGCCCACCCGGGTGGCCGTGGTGAGCACGCCGGCCGCGAACAGCGCCTCGGCGACCCACTTGGTGTCGCTGCGGCTGCCCCACCAGCTTCCTTTGGGCCCGCGCGGTTCGGCCTCGAGATGAGCCTCGATCTGCCCGGCGGTGCTGGGCCCGAGTTCGGCGACGGCGGCAACGATCTTGTCGGCGAGGTGGGGGTTGGCCTTGACGATGTGGGTGCCCCAGCGGCCGTGCCGGTACTGGCGCATCCGCCAGCGCAGCAGGGGCCAGTCGTCGACGGCCATCAGCGCGGCCTCGTGCGCCCAGTACTCGGCCAGCAGCCGCGACGACCGCGGGCCCCAGGCGGCGCGGTCCAGCACGTCGCGGTCGTAGGGGCCGAGCCGGCTGAACACCGGCGCGTAGTGGGCGCGCACCGCGACCGACACCGAATCCAGTTGCAGCACTTGAATTCTCGATATCAGCCGCTTCAGGTGGGCGCGGGTGACCGGACCGGACGGCCGCGGCTCGCTAAAGCCTTGGGCCGCAACGGCGATCCGCCGGGCCTGCGCGGCCGACAGCCTGGGGGTCCGGATCGACACGGCGCCGAGAATACCGCTCGGGTCCGACAGCGGCGGGCGGCGACGCGGCTAGGCCGTGGTGACCTTTGCGTCCAGCGGCACCACGACGCTGGGTTCCGGCGCGTTCTTCTGCTCTTGGTAGGCCGACTCGAGCGCGGCCGGGACGGCCTCGAGGTCGCGGTACACGCCCATCAGCTGCTCGAGGACGTCGATCCGTTGTTTGATCGCCTCGTCCGCCGCGCGCCGGGCCTGCTCACGGTAGTGATCGGCCTCCCGCTGGGCATCGCGCCAGGACTTGTCGATCGCCGCTTCGGTTTCGGCGCGCATGCCGGCCAGTTCGGCCTCGAGTTGCTTCTTGGTTTCCTCGTAATCGCTTTCCATGGCTTTTCGTTGGGCGGCCATCTCCGCCAACTCCTCTTCATGCTTTCGCTGCGCCGCCTCGACCTCCGCCTGGGCCGCCGCGATCAGCGCGTCCGCCTCGCTGCGCGCCTCGGCATGCATCTCGGCCACCTCGTCGACCGCGCGGTTGAGCATCTTCGCCATCCGGCGCTGCATCGCGTGCGGTGCGGGTGAGGTGTCGGTGAGGACGGCGACCTCCTTGCGCAGCGCGGCCGTTTCGTCGCCGGCTTCCTTCAGCCGGGTCCGCAGGCTCTCGACGTCGTCGAGCAGCAACTGCTGCTTGGTGGTCAACATCTCGATGTGGGCGTCGACCGCGGACGGGTCGTAGCCCCTGAACATGCGATTGAACGCCTTTGCGGGTTCGGTTATCACTGCCATTTCCCCCTTCTGGCAACGTGTTGGTGACCTGGCGAGACCGACCCCCGCGTCCGAGTATGTCACGGGCGCGGGGACCAACGCTCATGCCCGACGGTAGCTGTGCAGCCGGTACCGCAGCCCCGTGCGGCTGACCTGCCACTCCCCCGCGTGACCGATCCAGCTGTCGTCGAGCACCGGTGCCAGCGCGTCGTCGTCGTCGCGCCGCAGGTCGACTTCGACCTCGGTGACCTCGCACCGGGTGGCGCGCGGCAGCGCGAGCAGATACACCTGCTCGCCGCCGATCACCCAGGTCTGTGGCTCGTCCTCGCAACCGGCGAGGGCCGCCTCGAGCGAATCGACGACCTGCGCCCCATCGGCCACGAAGTCGCTCCGGCGCGAGAGTACGACATTGCGGCGACCCGGCAGCGGCCGGACCTTCGCCGGCAGCGACTCCCAGGTGCGGCGGCCCATGACCACGGTGTGCCCGAGCGTCAGCTCCCTGAAGCGGGCCAGGTCCTCGGGCACTCGCCACGGGATGTCGCCACCGCGGCCGATGATGCCCGATGTGGACTGCGCCCACACCAGGCCGAGATCGGTCATACGGCGACGGGCGCTTTGATCGCGGGGTGCGGGTCGTAGTTCTTCACCACGACGTCGTCGTAGGTGTAGTCGAAGATCGAATCCCGGTGGGCCAGTACCAATTCCGGGTAGGGGCGCGGTTCGCGGCTGAGCTGGGTCCGCACCTGCTCGACGTGGTTGTCGTAGATGTGGCAGTCGCCGCCCGTCCAGACGAACTCGCCGACCCCCAGACCGGCCTGGGCGGCCATCATGTGGGTGAGCAGCGCGTAGCTGGCGATGTTGAACGGCACCCCGAGAAACAGGTCGGCGCTGCGCTGATACAGCTGGCAGCTCAGCCGGCCGTCGGCCACGTAGAACTGGAAGAACGCGTGGCACGGCGGCAGCGCCATCTGCGGGATCTCCCCGACGTTCCACGCCGAGACGATGATGCGCCGCGAGTTCGGGTCGGTGCGCAGCAGCTCGCACGCCGCGCTGATCTGGTCGACGTGCTCACCCGTCGGCGTCGGCCAGGACCGCCACTGCACACCGTAGATCGGACCGAGATCGCCTGTCTCACTTGCCCATTCGTCCCAGATGGTGACACCGTGCTCGTGCAGCCAGGCGACGTTGGAGTCGCCGCGCAAGAACCACAGCAACTCGTAGACAACCGACTTCAGATGCACCTTCTTGGTGGTGAGCAGCGGGAAGCCGGCCGACAGGTCGTAGCGCAACTGCTGGCCGAACAGGCTGCGGGTCCCGGTGCCGGTGCGGTCGGATTTGGCCGTGCCCCGCTCGAGCACCAGGCGCAGCAGGTCCTCGTAGGGCGTGGGAACCGGCACGCGGAAAGCTTAGCGGCGATCGCAAGCGCGGCGAAGCCGGGCGCGGCGGGTCGCCGCCATATTTCCGCGGCGATCGCAAGCGCGGCGAAGCCGGGCGCGGCGGGTCGCCGCATATTTCCCGCTTCGGGCACGCGGAGTACAACGAATGCCATGCCGAAAATCATCGACACCATCACCACCCCTGACGGCACCTGCACCGTCAGCTTGTTCACCCCCGACGGTCCGGAAGCCCAGGTCCCCTGGCCGGGCGTGGTCATGTACCCCGATGCCGGCGGGGTGCGCGACACCTTCGACCAGATGGCCACCAAGCTCGCCGGATACGGCTATACGGTGCTGCTGCCCGACGTGTACTACCGCAGCGGCGACTGGGCGCCGTTCGACATGGCCACCGTGTTCGGCGACGAGCGGGAACGCAGGCGGCTGTTCGGCATGATCGGCGGTCTCACTCCGGACAAGATGGCCAGCGACGCCGGCGCCTTCTTCGACTACCTGGCGGCCCGGGCCGAGGTGTCCGGGGAGCGCTTCGGTGTGTGCGGCTACTGCATGGGTGGGCGCACGTCGCTGGTGGTCGCGGGTCGGGTGCCCGAACGCGTCGCCGCGGCGGCGTCGTTCCACGGCGGCGGCCTGGTGACCGACACCGCAGACAGCCCGCACCTGCTGGCCGACCGGATGCGCGCCAGCGTGTACGTGGGCGGCGCCAAGGACGACGCGTCCTTCACCCGCGAGGACGCTGAGCAGCTCGAGAAAGCGCTGACGGCGGCCGGCGTGCGGCACACCATCGAGTGGTATCCGGCGGGCCACGGGTTCGCGGTTCCGGACAACGCGCCGTACGATCCCGCGGCGGCCGAGCGGCACTGGCAGGCCATGACCGAGGTGTTCGCTTCGGCGCTACCGCGCTAAGCGGCCCAGCAGCACGGGTCTCACCTAGCTCGGCGGCAGGTCCACCAATTCGGCCAGCCGGGCGCGGTGACGGTAGGCGGTGCCGAAGATGAGCTGGTCGCTCTTGGCGCGCTTGAGGTAGAGGTGCGCGGGATACTCCCACGTCATGCCGATGCCGCCGTGTAACTGGACGCACTCCTCGGCCGCGTGCACGGCGACGCCGCTGCAATAGGCCTGGGCGAGGGCCGTGGCGACGGCGGCGTCTTCGTCGTGGCGGGCGCACGTGTCGGCGGCATAGCGGGCCGCCGCCGTCGCGGCGCCGACCTCGAACCATAGGTCGGCCAGCCGGTGCTTGACCGCCTGGTAGGAACCGATCGCGCGGCCGAACTGCTTGCGCTGCTTGACGTAAGCCAGGGTGGTGTCGAAACACCACTGGGCCACCCCGAGTTGCTCCGACGCCAGCAGCGCCGCCCCGGTGCGCAGCGCCTCGGCGACCGGTCCGTCCGCCGGCCCGACGCGCGACGAGTCCACCGCCGAAAAGCTCACGTCGGCAAGGGGTCTCGTCATGTCCAACGCGAGCAGTGGGGACACCTGCACACCGGCCGCCGCGCGCGGGACGGTATGTAGCTCCAGCCCGTCCGGGCCCGCGACCGGCACCACCAGCACGTCGGCCTCGGCGGCCCCGGCGACGCTGGTGACCGAGCCGCTCAGCCCGTCGGCGGCGCCGGTCACCGCCGTCACCGGATCGCCTGGTGCTGCCGACAGCGGCACCACCAACGCGGCGGTCAGTTCGCCTTGTGCCAGGGCGGACACGGTCTCGGTGTCGCCGGCGCGCAACAGCGCGACGGTGGCCAGCACGGCGCTGGACAAGAACGGCACGGGCGCGACGGCCCGCCCGATCTCCTCCATGACGACCGCCGCCTCGCGCGCACCCGCGCCCGCTCCGCCGAGCGACTCCGGGACCAGTAGGCCGGCCACTCCCAGCTCGCCGGCAAGCGTCCGCCAAACACCCGAAAAGTCTTGCGGCTCAGGGTCGTAGGCGTGGGTCACCGATTCGGGTGGGCAGCGGTCGGCGAACAGCTGCCGGACGCTGTCCCGCAGCGCCTCCTCGGTGTCGGAGTACAGCAGGTCACTCACCGGTTCAGGTCCTTCCACGCGACGTCTTTGTCGACGCGATGTTCACCCGGCAGGCCGAGGATGCGCTCGGAGATGGTGTTGCGCAGGATCTCCGAGGTGCCGCCCTCGATCGAGTTGCCGCGGGCGCGCAGGTAGCGGTACCCGGGCTCGCGTCCGATCAGGTCGACGACCTCGGTCCTGCGCATGGTCCAGTCGTCGTACTGCAGGCCGGACTCGGCGTGCAGCTCGATGTCGAAGCCCGAAATGGCTTGCGCGAGGCGGGCAAAGGCCACCTTCATGCCCGCGCCCTCCGGTCCCGGTTGGCCGGCCTGGGCCTGCTGCCGCAGCCGCTCACCGGCCAGCCGGAGGACCTCGGCGTCGACCCAGAGCCGCATCAGCTCGTCGTGCATCGCGGGGTTGCGCAGCCCGGGCTGGTCCCGCCACGCCTTGGTGACCTTCCCGATGATCCCGCCCTCGCGTGGCGTCCCGGCGCGGGTGCCGATGGCGACGCGCTCGTTGTTCAGCGTCGTGGTCGCGACCCGCCAGCCGCCGCCGACCGGGCCGAGCCGGTTGGCGTCGGGCACGCGGGCGTCGGTGAGGAACACCTCGTTGAACTCCGCCTCGCCGGTGATCTGGCGCAGGGGTCGCACCTCGACGCCGGGCTGCGTCATGTCGCACAGGAAATACGTCAGGCCCGCGTGTTTGGGCACGGTGGGGTCGGTGCGGGCGACCAGGATGGCCATCTGCGCGTGCTGGGCCATCGAGGTCCACACCTTCTGCCCGTTGACAATCCAGTCAGAAGGGTTATCCGCGTCGCGCGCCGCGCGGGTGGCCAGCCCGGCCAGGTCCGAGCCCGCGCCGGGTTCGCTGAACAGCTGGCAGTAGACCTGCTCGCCGGTGAACAAGGGGCGCAGGAACTTTCGTTTCTGTTCGTCGGTGCCGAATGCAGCGATGGTGGGGGCCGCCATGCCCATGCCGATGAAGTTCTTGGGTGTGCCGCCCACCGGCGCGCCCGCGGCGGCCAGCTGGGCGTCGACGATTTCCTGGGCCTTGCGCGGCAGGTCGAGCCCTCCGAAACCGTGCGGCAGGTGTACCCAGGCCAGGCCCGCGTCGTACTGCGCGCCGAGGAATTCTCGCGGTTCGGTGCTGGCCGGGTCGTGTTCGTCCAGCAGCGCCTGCACCCGCGCCTTGAGGTCGACCGCCAGGTCTTCGGAGGTCATCGCTAGCCCTGCGGCCGGACCTGGAAGCCCTGCGCGGCACCGAGCAGGAGGCCGCCGTCGATGACCATGGTTTCGCCGGTGATCCAGCTCGCGGCGTCGGAAACGAGGAAGGCCACGGCGCCGGCCACATCGGCCGGCTCACCGATGCGCCCGAGCGCGATCGAGGAGGCGAGCGGGTCCTCGTGGTCCTTCCACAGCGCCTCGGCGAGCCGGGTGCGCACCACCCCGGGGGCGATGGCGTTGACACGGATGCGCGGGGAGAGTTCCAGCGCCAGCTGCTTGGTGACGTGGATCAGGGCGGCCTTGGTGGCGTTGTACATGCCCATGGCCGGCGATTGGTGCAGGCCGCCGACGGAGGCGGTGTTGACGATCGCCCCGCCATGCTCGCCCATCCACGACTTGACGACCAGCGAGGTCCACAGCAGCGGCGCCCAGAGGTTGACGTCGAAGATCTTGGTGAAGCGGGCGTGGTCCTGGTCGATGAGCGGACCGTAGGCCGGGTTGGTGCCCGCGTTGTTGACCAGGATGTCCACGCCGCCGAAACGTTCGAGCGTGAGGTCCACGCAGCGGCGGGCGGCGTCCTCGTCGACCGCGTGGGCGCCGACGCCGAGGGCGTTGCCGTCCACCTGCGCGGCGGCCTCGTCGGCGGCCTCCTGCTTGCGGGCGGTGAGCACCACGTTCGCCCCCGCGGCCGCGAGCTGCTGGGCGATGGCCAGCCCGATCCCGCGCGAGGCGCCGGTGACGATCGCCGTTCGGCCGGTCAGATCCAGTGAGGTCATCGTGGTGCGCCTTCCGTTGCGCGAAAGCGAACGGTTTCCCGTTCGCTACATGGATGTTTTACACGTGTGGGTCCGTGGTATGCGACCCGCATGTTCTCGAAATTAACCCTCGCGAAAAGACTGGTAGTGGGCGGGGCTGCGGCCGCGGCAATCGCGGTCGCGCCGATCGCCATGACCGACTCCCACGCCTCGGCGCCTGCGCCGTCCGCGGCGCCCACGCACGTGGTGTTCAAGGACGACCCGGGCGGTGGTGGCTGTGACGCCAACGGCAACTGCGGTTCCGGCGGCCAGTTCAGCGGCCCCGGCGGCGGTCCCGGCGGCCAGGGCTGCGTCCCGGGCGTGGGCTGCGGCTCCGGCGGCCAGAACGCGGGACCCGGCGGGATCCCCGGCGGTCAGGGCTGCCTGCCCGGCGTCGGCTGCGGTTCCGGCCACGCCTGATCCGTTCGACTGATCAATCCGATCCGCGCGGCTCCCGGAGCCTGGCGATCCAGGCCCGGGAGTCCGCGGGGTCGATGACGTCGTCAAGTTCGAAAGTGGTGGCCGCCCGGAGCGCCTTGCCGTGCTCGTAGGCCGCCGCCACCAGCTTGTCGAACAGCTCCTGGCGCTGCACCGGGTCCGCCTCGGCCGCCAGCTCCTTGCTGAAGCCGAGGCGCACGGCGCCCTCGAGTCCCATCCCGCCGATCTCCCCCGTGGGCCAGGCGACGGTGAACTGCGGGGCGCGGAACGAACCGCCGGCCATGGCCATGGCGCCGAGCCCATATCCCTTGCGCAGGATGATCATGCCGACCGGCACGGTCAGCCGCGCTCCCAGTACGAACATTCGCCCGAACCGCCGGACCGCGGCCTGGGTCTCCGCGTCGGGACCGACCATGAAGCCCGGGGTGTCGCACAGCGAAATGACCGGCAGCCGGAACGATTCGCAGAGGGCGAGGAAGTCGCCGGCCTTGTCGGCCGCCTCGGCATCGATGGCGCCGCCGAGGTGGTGCGTGCTGTTGGCGATCAGCCCGTAGGGCTCCCCTTCGACGCGGACGAGCGCGGTGACGATCCCAACGCCGTAGTCGGGCCGCAGCTCCAACGCGGAGCCGGTGTCGACGATCGCCTCGATCGCCCGGTGGACGTCGTAGGCGCGTAACCGATTCTGCAGCACCACATGACGGGCCAGGCGTGGGTCCGGTGCCGCCCAGTCGTCCAGTGCGCCCTGGAAATAGGACAGATATTGCTTGGCCAGCGAGACCGCGTGCGCCTCGTCGCGGGCGACCAGGCTGACCACGCCGTTGCGCCGCTGCACGCCGATCGGCCCGATCGCCTCGGGCGGGTAGACCCCGAGCCCGCCGCCCTCGATCATGGCCGGGCCGCCCATCCCTATGTTGGCGTCCGGCGTCGCGATGATGACGTCGCACACCCCGGCCAGCGCGGCGTTGCCGGCGAAGCACCGGCCCGACACGATGGATATCAGCGGGACCCGGCCGCTCAGCGCCGCGAGCATCCGGAAGGTCGGCACGTCCAGCCCCGCGGCGCCGCCGACGTCGGTGTCGCCCGGCCGCCCGCCGCCGCCCTCGGCAAACAGCACCACCGGCAACCCTTTTCGGGCGGCCAGGTCGAACGCTCGGTCGGTCTTCGCGTGGTTGCGCATGCCCTGCGTGCCGGCCAGCACGGTGTAGTCGTAGGACACCACGACGGCCTCGGCGGCCGCTCGCCCGAAACGGTCCGCGCCGATGGTGGCGAGGCCGGCGACCAGGCCGTCGGCCGGCGTGTTGGCGATCAGGTCCTCCTCCGAGCGCCGGCTGCGCTGCGCCGCGATCGCCAGCGCGCCGTATTCGACGAAGCTGTCGGGGTCGATCAGATCGGCGATGTTCTCCCGGGCGGTGCGACGGCCTTGCTTGTGCCGCTTGGCCACCGCCGCCTCGCGCCCCTCGTCCCGGGTGAGCAGATGCCTCCCGCGCACCTCGTCGAGGTCGGCGCGCGTCCGGTCCAGATCCGTTGTGGCCATTGACGAATCGCCGCCCGCAGCGGCGCCGGTACGGGTGAAGACCAGTAACGGGTCGCCGGTTCCGACGACCTGCCCCGGGGTCACCAGGTTGCGCATGGTCCGCAGCGCATCCGGGGCGACGAGCACGTGCTGCATCTTCATCGCCTCGAGGACGACGAGCTGGCTGCCCGCGCCGTATTCGGCGTCCTCGCGCGCCACCTCGACGACGGTGCCGGCCAGCTGCGCGCGCAGCACGTCCTCGCCGGGGTAGAGCTCGACCGGCGCGGCGCGGACGTCGTGCTGGTGCCACGACGCCGCCGCCAGCTCGGGTAGCTTCTGGTCGACGAAAACAGTGCTCACGCAGCCGGATTCCACGGCAGGGTCACTCAGCAACTCGCGCAGGAAGTCGATGTTGGTGCGGACGCCCTCGATGGCGAACTCGGCCAGGGCGGTCCGGGTCTTGCGCAACGCGGCCCCGGGTGACGCCCCGCGCACGTGGGTCACCACCTTCGCCAGCAGCGAGTCGTAATGCGGGTTGACGACCAGTCCCACCCGGCCGTAGGTGTCGACCCGGATCCCCGGCCCGCTCGGTGGAGAGAAGGCGGTGAGCGTGCCGGCGGAGGGGACAACCGAGAGGTCGGCGGCGAAGGTCTCCGCGTTGACCCGCGCCTGGATCGCCAAGCCGCGGTGCGCTGCGGGCTCGCCGATGACTTCGGTGCCGTCGGAGGCGATTCCGGCCGGCAGCCCGAGCTGGTAGAAGGAGGCGCCCCCGGCGATGTCCAGCTGGACGGCCACCAGGTCGATCCCCGTCGTCTCCTCGGTGACCGTGTGCTCCACCTGGATTCTCGGGTTGACCTCCAGGAATACGAAGTCCTCACCGGTAACCAGGAATTCGACCGTGGCCAGCCCACGCAGCGCGACACGCGCGCACAGTAGGGCCGCGGCCTGGTGCAGGGCGCGGCGCAGGCGATCCGAAATCCCTTGGGCAGGCGCCATTTCGACGAGTTTCTGGTAGCGCCGCTGGATGCTGCAGTCGCGGTCGCCGAGTGCGAGCGCGCGGGTCTGGTGCCCCGCCGGGGCGGCGATCACCTGGACCTCGATGTGCCGGGCACCGTCGAGCAGCGCCTCGGCGAACAGCGCCGGGTCGCCGAAGCCGAGTCGCGCCTCCGCGGCGCACTGGCGGTAGGCGTCGCCGATCTGATCGGCGCTGCACACCGTGCGCATCCCGCGTCCACCGCCGCCGGCGAGGGCCTTGATCATGATGGCGCCGCCCTGGGCGGCGAAGAACGCCTCGACGTCCGCCACGCTGCTCGGCCCGTCGGTGGCGGGCAACACCGGCACCCCGGCGGCCACGGCGGCGGCGCGGGCGGCGGCCTTGTTGCCGACCAGCTCGAGTGCGTCGGCGTCCGGCCCCACAAACGCGTACCCTGCGCCGACGCAGGCGCGGGCGAATTCGGCGTTTTCACTGAGGAATCCGTAGCCCGGGTGGACCAGCTGTGCGCCCGAGCTCTTGGCCGCGGCCAGCAGTGCGGGCGGGTCCAGGTAGGCTCGCGGTCCGGCGCCGGGCAGGCCGATCGCCTCGTCGGCGGCATGCACGTGCGGGCTCTCGGCATCGTCCTCGGCGTAGACCGCGGCCGTCCGCATGCCCAATTCGGTTGCGGTGCGGACGATTCGGAGCGCAATCTCGCCGCGGTTGGCGACCAACACGGTCGCACTCATCGCAGCTGCTCCCCCCACCGCACCTGCTCACGGAGTTTGCCTTTGAGCAGCTTGCCGCCGGCGTTGCGTGGCAGCGCGTGAGCGACCACGGCGACGTACTGCGGCACCTTGAAGTCGGCGAGCTGCGAGCGACAGTGGTCGAGCACCGCCGGTACGTCGATCTCGTCCGCGCCGCCGAAGAGCACCGCCCCCACCTTCTCGCCCATGACGTCGTCGGGAACCCCGAGCACGCACGCGTCGGCGACGTGGGGCGCCGCCAGGAGCACGGCTTCGACCTCGACGCTGGAGACGTTCTCACCGCCGCGGTTGATGATGTCCTTGAGCCGGTCGACGATGTGTATCCGACCGGCGTCGTCGACCCGCACCACGTCGCCGGTGTGCAGCCAGCCGTCCACGATGGTGGCCGCGGTGGCCTCCGGCCGGTCCCAGTAGCCGGCGGTCACGTTGGCGCCGCGCACCACCAGCTCGCCGACTCCCGGCTCGTCGCCGCCGAACGGAACCAGGCCCAGGTCGACGGACGGGACCGCGTACCCGACCGAGTCGGCGTGCTCGACCGCGTCGCGGCTCGGCAGCACGGTCATCAGCGATGCCGTCTCGGTCATGCCGTAGCCGTTGAACACCGTGGCCCGGGGGAAGGCGTTCTTCACCGCCCGCACCAACGCCGGGGCGATCGGGGCGCCGCCGTACCCGACCCAGCGGACCCCGGAGACGTCGACGTCGGCGAAGCTGTTGTGCCGCAACATCAATGCGTAGATCGCCGGGACGGTGACCATGACCGAAATGCGCTCGGCGCTCAGCGTGGCGATCAGCCCGTCCAGGTCGAGGGCGGGCATGATCACCGACGCCCCACCCAGGCGGGTGGCCGCCAACAGTTGCGAGTTGCACCCGGTCACGTGGAAGAGTGGCACGGAGATCAGCGTGCGCATCGCTTCGCCGAGATCGCGAGGCTGGTCGAGGCAGCGAATCGCGTTCTCGGTGTTGGTCAGGAAGGCCTCGTGGGTGGTCGGCACCCCCTTGGGGTGGCCGGTGGTCCCCGAGGTATAGAACAGCGCGGCCACGTCGGCGGGACCGACTTGCTCGGTCACGTACGGCCGCCCTTCGGGCAGGGGTGCGTCGGCCGCCAGGTCCAGCGTCGCCCCCGAGTCGGAGAGGACGAAGTCGACTTCAGGTTGCGCCGAGCGCGTATTGACCGCCACCGCGACGCCGCCGGCCATCACCGTGCCCCAGAACGCCAGCACCCAGTCGATGCCCGCGGGGTGCCGCACCGCGACGCGGTCGCCGGGCCGCAGTCCGGCCGCGCGCAACCCGCCGGCCACCCGCGCCGCGGAGTCCCACAACTGGCGGTAGGTCAGTCGCCCGGCGCCGAGTTCGACCACCGCCTCGCTGTCCGGGCGCCGCTCGACCTGGTCGACGAGCATGTCGAGCAGGGTGGCCGGGAGATCGTCGTAGCGCGGGATGCCGTCGGCACCGCGAGTCACGCCGGTCGTGGGGAACGGGTTGTTGTCCCGGGAAATGTCGAGGACCGCTCCCCGCTGCGTCACGTCTCGACCTCCGTCACAAAGAACAGTTGCGTCCGCTGTGAGCGTAGTGGGCCGCCCCGTCCCTGAGCTCGAAACGGTGCTGCCGGATCAGCGCGGTGATCCCGGCGGCGAACCGGACAGACCGTCCGCGATCCCCCGGTCTATGTCGTGTTGTTGAACCGGGCCGCCTGAAGGCGTGTCCGGGCAGCTGCAGCCGAGAGTGCCGAAGACGCCGCGGTCGGCATGGACCGGTGTCCCGACACCGCAGCCCAGCGCCAGGACGGCGGTGAGCACTATCTCGGCGATCACGTCGCGGCCCCTCCTCACCCGGCGGCTACCCGCCCCATACATAAGCGGACGAGCATGCGCACTAACGGGTTCCACTGACGAGATCGGGGGTGCGCTCGTCGGCCGCCTCGGCCGCCTCGGCCGCCTCCGAGCGCAGCAGCATCCCGTTGAGGGCGAGAAACGTCAGGACCGCCCCGGAGCCGGCCATCATCGGCGGCAGCACCAGCAAACACAGCTCCGACAAGCCCAATCCGGTCAGACGGACTCCTGCCAGCAAAACGGCCGCGTCGAAGGCGAGGAGTTCGGCGAGGTGGACAACGGACCTCACCAGATACCGGCCGCCGACGGCACGGATACTGGCCGAAGATGCGGTGGTCGTCGTCATGACCCCAGGCTCGCGCGCCACCGGGTCGGTGTCGTCGGTGCTGACACCCGTCTCGCGGGACCGCCAGCCTGACCGCGGCGATACCCGCTGGCTGCAATTACGCTCGGGACTGCCGGTGCGGATCATACGAGAGGATCGGGTCGGGTGGAGCCGGAGAAGCCGGGCAAGCGGGTCGTCGTCGCCGACGACGACGTGCTGTTGCGGGAGGGATTGGCCAGCCTGCTGACCCGGTCCGGTTACCGCGTCGTCGGTCAGGCCGGTGACGCCGCGAGCCTTCTCGAACTGGTCCGCCGGGAAAAGCCGGAGCTGGCGATCGTCGACATCCGGATGCCGCCGACGGGCACCACCGAAGGACTCGACGCCGCGATGACAATCCGCGAGGAGCTGCCGCCGGTCGGGCTGGTGATCTTGTCCGCGCACGTGGACGTCGAGCCGGCGATGCGGCTCCTGGCCAGCGGCCGCGGCGTCGGTTACCTGCTGAAGACGCGGGTCACCGATGTCGACGACTTCCTGGACACGCTGGGCCGCATCGCCGGCGGCGCATGTGTGGTCGATCCGGCTCTGGTCCAGGAGTTGGTTGAATCGCGCACGCGCAACGACCCGCTGGCCGCGCTGAGCCCACGGGAGTTGGAGGTCCTCGCCCTGATGGCGGAAGGGCGCTCGAACGCCGGCATCGCCCGCCGCCTGTGGGTCACCGAGGGCACCGTCGAGAAGCACGTCCGCAGCATCATGACCAAACTGGAGCTGCGCGAGACCCCGGACGATCACCGACGGGTTCGTGCGGTCGTCACCTTCCTGAAGGCCCGCTGACCGGTGCCGAAAGCCAAGTCGCAGGCCCTGTCTCGCCTGGGCTGGCGGTTGCTGTCGCGCGACCCACTGCCCACGCCGCTGGGGATCGCGGTCGCGACCGCCTGCATCGGCGTGGAGACCGCCGTCATGCTGCTGCTCAAGACGCTCGCCGAGGACAACGCCTTCGGCGTCCTCTACCTGATCGGGGTGCTGATCGTCGCTACCGGCTGGGGCCCCGGACTGGCCGCCGCCACCGCGGCGCTCAGCGCGCTCGCTTTCGACTACTTTCGTGGCTGGCCGGACAGCACGATGGTGCCGAGCCAGCCTCAGGACTGGACGGCATTGCTGGTCTTCGTCGTCGTCGGACTGGTGGCAAACGCCCTGGCGCGCACCGCACGGGCCCACGCCGCAGACGCCGAACAGCGGCGGCGAGACGCCGAGGCGAGCCGCGACGAGCTCGGTGTGCTGGCCGAGCAACAAGCCGCGCTTCGCCGGGTTGCCACTCTGGTCGCGCGCGGAGTCCGCCCATCCGACGTCTTCCCGGCGGTCGCCCACGAGCTGGCGAGATCGCTCGGAGTCGCCAACGCTTCGCTTTGGCGCTACGAGAACGACGGCACCGCAACGCTTGTCGCGGCCCGTGACGACCCCGTGCAGGTGGCGCAGATGCCCGTCGGCAGCCGCTGGTCCCTGGGCGGGCAGAACATCGGCGCCATGGTGGCCGATTCCGGTCAGCCCGCTCGAATGGACAGTCACGACACGGCGATTGGCGACGTGGCGGCGCTGATTCGCCGTCTCGGATTGCGCAGCGGCGTGGGCGCACCCATCGTGGTCGAGGGCAGGCTGTGGGGTGTCGCCGTCGTCGGCTCCGCCGCGGAGCCGCTGCCGCCCGATACCGAACAGCGGATCGGCGAGTTCAGCGAGCTGGTCGCGGCCGCCATTGCCAATGCGGAAGCGCACGCGGCGCTCACGGCGTCGCGAGCGCGGATCGTCACGGCCGCCGACGATGCCCGGCGCCGCCTGGAGCGCGATCTGCACGACGGGGCGCAACAGCGGCTGGTATCGCTTGCGCTGCAACTGCGCTCGATCGAGGCCGGCGTCCCGCCCGAACTGGGTTCGCTGAAGAACGAGATCTCGGCGGCCGTCACGGGTCTGAGCGCGGCGTCGGCCGATCTCCAGGAGCTCGCCCGGGGCATTCATCCGGCGATCTTGTCCAGAGGAGGGCTCGGTCCGGCGCTCGAGGCGCTCGCCCGCCGCTGCCCCATTCCGGTCACCGTTCGCCTGGCGCTGGAAGAACAGATTCCCGAGTCGGTCGAAGTCGCGGCGTACTACGTTGTGGCGGAAGCACTTACCAACGCGACCCGACACGCGCGCGCCTCACTGATCGACGTCGACGCCCGGACCGACGAGGCGGAGCTGATGGTCGCCATCCGCGACGACGGGGTCGGTGGAGCGGACAGCCGCAACGGATCCGGGCTCCTCGGCTTGCTTGACCGGGTCGAGGCGCTCGGGGGCCGCCTCGACATTGCCAGTCCGCCCGGTGGCGGCACCGCGCTGCAGGTCGCGATACCCACCCGCGCGTGACACCGCGCGGCTTTGGCCACACGGTGTCCTATCGTCATAGCGGTGACGACTGATCCCGCCGGTGTGCCCGAGGCCTTCTTCACCGTCGACGGTGACTCGTATGTTCCGGGCCCGCTGACCCGGGGACCATGGGGCGCCGCGATGGGCGGCCAGAACGTCGGTGGCCTGTTGGGTTGGGGCATAGAGCAATCCGGCGTCGAGCCCGACTTCCAGCCGGCCCGTCTCACGGTCGACCTGCTGCGTCCGGCGTTGCTCGAACCCGTGCAGATCCGCACCTCGGTGCAGCGGGAGGGCCGGCGGATCAAGCTCGTTGACGGCGCGCTGGTGCAGAACGGCAACACCGTCGCGCGGGCCAGCGCGCTGTTCCTGCGGCGGGGGGATCATCCCGACGGGACGGTGTGGTCGGCGCCCCTGGCCATGCCGCCGCTGCCTGCCGACTCCGAGGCCATTCCCACCGACATGCCGTTTCTGATCTGGGGATACGGGGCCACCACCGCGGGCAGCCCGGGCATCGCGGCCGGCGAGTGGGAACAGTCGCATTCCCGGAAGTTCGCCTGGACGCGGATCTTTCGCCCGATGGTGCAGGGCTATCCCCTGACCCCATTCACCCGACTGGCTTTCGTCGGTGACATCACAAGTTCGCTGACCCATTGGGGCACCAGCGGATTGCGCTACATCAACGCCGACTACACGGTCACCGCCAGCCGCCTGCCCGACGGTGAGTACCTGGGTCTGGCCGCGCAAAGCCATTACGGCACGGCCGGCGTGGCCACCGGCGCCGCCACCCTGTTCGACCGGCACGGCCCGATCGGCACCAGCTCCGCGCTGGCCCTGGCCCAACCGGCCGAGGCGTTCAATCCGCCCCACACCTAGACCATCAGCTAGGCCGTCAGCTAGTCCATCAGCTGGGCGGCGACCGTCGCGCCAAGTTCCCAGCAGGCCCGCAGGTCGTCCTTGTCCGGCTTGCCCGAAACCACCACGGTCTCTGCGGCTTTCGTCCAGCCCAGGCCTGTGGTGATCGACATGACACCGCGCTCGGCGCCCTCGGTGCCCTCGTTGCCGTGCAAGTACAGGCCGAACGGGCGCCCGCGCGTCGAGTCGAGCAGCTGATAGTAGGAGCAGTCGAACGCGTGCTTGAGCGCCCCGCTCATGTAGCCCAGGTTGGCGGGGCTGCCCAGCAGGTAGCCGTCGGCGCTCAGCATCTCGGCCGGCGACACGGTCAGCGCCGGCCGGCGGACGACCTCGACATCCTCGATCTCGGGATCGGTGGCGCCGTTGACGACCGCCTCGAACATCTCGTGGCAGTGCGGCGACGGCGTGTGGTGGACGATCAGCAGCGTCTTGCTCATGGGCGGCCCTGCAATTCGAGCGCCGTCTTCATGGCCGCCCGCGCCCGGCGGCGGTCCCCCGCGTAGTCGTAGGCGCGCGCCAGCCGGTACCAGCGCCGCCAATCGTCGGGATGGTCTTCGACTTCGGTGCGTACCGTGGCGAACAGCGCGTCGGCGGCGTCCCGCTCTATGCGGCCCGACGCCCGTCGCGGCAGCCCGCTGGTGTCGAGCTCCATGCCGTCGGCCGCGATCAGGCGGGCGAGCTTCTGGTGCGCGAACCCGTTGCGAAGCGTCGCCACCATCGCCCACAGCCCGATCAGGGGCATGACCATCACCGCGAGCCCCAGCCCCACGGCGGCCGCCCGGCCCGAGGCGATCATCGCGACGGCCATCCGCCCCAGCAGCACGAAGTACGCCAGCATCGCGACGCACAGGAGCGCGATGAGCAACTGGGTGCGCAGGGTGGCGTTCATGTTCACTGCAGGTCGAGCAGGGGCTCGAGCCCCACGGTGAGGCCGGGCCGTTCTTGGACGCGCCGCACGGCCAGCAACACGCCCGGCACGAAGGAGGTGCGGTCCAGGCTGTCGTGGCGGATGGTGAGGGTCTCCCCCTCGGTGCCGAACAGGATCTCCTGGTGGGCGACCAGCCCGGCCAGCCGCACCGAGTGCACCGGGATGCCGTCGACGTCGGCGCCGCGCGCACCCGGCAGGCCGGTACTGGTGGCATCCGGGTTGGGCGGCAGGCCTTTTCGCGCTTCGGCGATCAGCTTGGCAGTGCGCGCGGCGGTACCGGACGGGGCGTCGGCCTTGTGCGGGTGGTGCAGCTCGATCACCTCCACGGACTCGAAGAAGCGCGCCGCCTGCTTGGCGAAGTGCATCGACAGCACCGCGCCGATCGCGAAGTTGGGCGCGATCAGCACCGAGGTGCCGGGGCTTTTCGCCAGCCACGCCTCGACCTGCTGCAGGCGTTCGGCGGTGAAGCCGGTGGTGCCGACGACGGCGTGAATTCCGTTGCCGATCAGGAACTCCAGGTTGCCCATCACCACGTCGGGGTGGGTGAAGTCGATGACCACCTCGGTGTCGGAGTCGGTGAACAGGCCGAGCGGGTCGCCGGCGTCCACCTCCGCGGACAGGGTCAGGTCGTCGGCGGCCTGTACGCCCGCCACCATCGCCGAACCGACCTTGCCCTTAGCTCCCAAGACGCCTACCCGCATGGGCTTCACCCTAGACCGCTTGGTTTTGTCCACAGTTGGATGCTTATCCACAGCCAGCGCATTCGGGGGTGTCGGCGTCGGCGCTGGCCGATACTATTCGAACATGAGTTCGATCGACATGCCGGCGGACACGGCCGCCGAATTGGACGCGCTTGACGCGGCCGTGGCAGCGATCGCCCAACGAAATCTCGACGCCCTGCCGCCCGCGGTCCGACTGCGGGCGCTGGAGCGGAGGGAGACAGCACTACGCCGCCAGGTCGCGGCCAACCACGATGCGATCGCCGGCCTGGCGAAGGAGGACCCTGCCCACGTCGGCGGCCCCGTACACAAGGTGGTCGCCGACTGGCTGCGGATCAGCCCTGCCGAGGCGGCCCGCCGGCTTCGGGACGCCAGACAGCTGTCCCCGCGGCTGACCCTCACCGGCCAGGCGCTGCCGCCGGAGTTGCCGGCCACCGCCCGGGCGTGGCGTGACGGCATGCTCGACGGTCAGCACCTGCGGGTGATCCAGACGTTCGTCCGCGACCTGCCCGGCGAGACGCCGGTCGACACTGTGCAGAAGGCCGAGCGATTCCTGGCCCAGCAGGCGGTGAGCTTGCGTCCCGACCAGCTGGAAAAGGTCGCGCACCGGTGCGCGCTGCGGATCAACCCGGACGGCAATTTCTCCGACGCCGACCGCGCGCGGCAGCGCGGCTTCGCCTGGACCGGGCAGCGCCTCGACGGAACGAGCGGCGGGAGACTAGTCGCGTCCCCGGAACTGCGCGCCAACCTCGATGCCTGGCTGGCGCGGTTCGCCGCGCCCGGCATGTGCAACCCGGACGACGAAACGCACTGTGTCGAAGGCGAACCCAGCGACGAGTCGGCGAGCGGCGACCTGCGCAGCCACGCGCAACGCCAGCACGACGCCCTGAATGCCTTGGTGCGCGGCCGGCTGGGCGATCCGAAACTGGGATCCCACAACGGATTACCGGTCACCGTTATCGTCTCCACCACGCTGCAGGAGCTGACGGCCGGCACCGGGCGGGCGGTCACCGGCGGAGGGACGGTGCTGCCGATGCGCGACGTGCTCCGGATGGCCCGCCACGCCTACCACTATCTGGCGGTGTTCGATGAGCACTCGGGCCGCCCGCTGTATCTCGGCCGGACGCGGCGAATCGCCACGCCGGATCAGCGCATGGTGCTGTACGCGAAGGACCGCGGCTGCACGCATCCTGGCTGCGCCGCGCCGGGCTACTGGTGCGAGGTCCACCATCTCGACGAGTGGGCCGGCGGCGGATTGACCGACGCCGACAAGCTCACCTTCGCCTGCGCGCAGCACCACAAGCTGATCGACAAGGGCTGGCGGACAAGGAAACTCCCGAACGGACGCACCGAATGGATTCCGCCGCCGCGCTTGGGCCACGGCCCGGGCAGCAACGACTACCACCACCCGGAACGCCTCTTCGAGGAAGAGCGTGACGACGACGTCCCTTAGGGCGGCTGCGCCCCGTCGGCAGCCGATGCCCAGGGATCCGTGGCGACCAGATGGGTGCTATGCAGCGCGGCCGCCCGATGTACGTGAGCGCGCTCGTAGTACTCGGGGTTCGTCGCCATGGACACGAACGCCGCCCGCGACGGGTAGCGGACGACGACGATGGCGTCCCAGAACGGACGGTCGAGGTCGCCGGCGACGACGTGGCTGGCGTCTCCCGCGTAGACGAGCGTGGCGCCCACCGATTCGAGGAACGGCTGAACCTCCTTGGCGTAGCGCTGGTAGTGCGCCGCTCCGTCTTGCTTGAACTGCAGGAGGTTGATCATGACCACGGGGCTGTCGTTGTCCGACGCCGCGGCCACCAGCGTGGCCAGCTGGCCTTCATTCGGTTCGATCGCGGTGGCCATCATGCGTTCCAGCTCGTCAGGTCGCGAGCGGCGATGTCGTTCGCGGCGCAGTAGGCGTTGTAGCGCTCCACCGAAGTCTTGTGGTTCTCCTGCCACAGGATGGTCTTGCTCTCGTCGAGGAAGAGCAGCTCACCGACCAGGAAGAAGAACACCTCGGTGTCCTCCAGGCTCTGCGGCGTGTGCGAGGAGCCCGCGACCTCGTAGACGGTGTCGCCCGCGCGGGAGATCCAGTCGTTCTCCTTGTACCGCCATGCGCCGCTGACGGTGTGGCCGACCACGATGCCGGTGTGGTAGTGCGGCGGAAGCTCAAGTCCGGCAGGGAATTTCATCGACACGATGATCTCGGCCCGCACCGGGTCGACCTTCCAGTACTTCAGGAGAACCTGGTCGGACAGCGGGGCGAAGGGAATCCACGGGTTTTCGGCGCCGTCGATGTAATTGACGTCGAGCTCTGGCAGGGTCTGCATTCCAACTGCTCCTTGAGAGGATTGTTTGCTACCGCAGCGCGGCTGGAGCAAAACATAGGAGCGGTCGGCCGCATCCGCTCGGCGCGGCGAGACAACGTTGACGGCCGCGTTTGTGCTCGGCTCACAATTCGGCGTGCCGAAAATGCTCCAGACCGGGCAGGGCCGGCAATAGCGCCAGCGCGACAGACAGCTCGAGCGTGTCGGTGTCGATGCTGCGGCCCAGGATCGCCTCGGCCTGGTTCACGCGATAGGTGACGGTGTTGGGGTGCACGGTGAGCCGCTGGGCGGCGCGCACGCGGCTGCGGTTTTCGCCCAGATAGACCGCCAGCGTCGTCGCGAGCCGATAGGTGTCCTCGTTGTCGGCGGCCAGCGGCCCCAGCACCCTGGTGACGAACGTCGTGGCATGCTCCCGGTCCGCGCTGGCAAGAGCGGCGACGGCGACATCGCGGTAATGGGTGACCGAAGCACCGCGGGCCCCCATCAGCGATACCACGCGCCGCGCGTGGGCGGCCTCGAGGTAGCTCCGGCGAAAGCCCTTGAGCCCGCGAGCCGGATCACCGAAGGCGAGGCGGACGCTCGCCGGTTGCTCGGCACCGCTCAGCGTCGCCTCCCGCACCGTGAGCGGGCCCCGGCGGCTCACCCACGCGGCAACCGCCAGGGAACCCGACGGATGGACCAGGGTACTTTCCGCCCCCGTGACGCGCCCGATGCCGGCGATGACGCGGCCCAACAGCGGCTGGGCGTCGCCCTCTTCGGGCAGGTCGTCAACCCACGCGATGACGGCGACATGCTGGCGATTGATGTCGTAGCGCAGTCTTTTCGACGCGCGCAGCGGTTCCCGCTCACGCTCGGCGAGAATGTCGTCGACCGCGCTCGCGCGGGCGGCGGTCGCGCCACGCAACCATGCGTCCCGCTCGACCTCGTAGGTCTGCTCGGCCCGCATCATCGCCCCGTCGACGTAGGCGAACATCCACCCGGTGGCCAGCTCCATCGCCTTCGCCTGCTGGGCGGCGTCTTTCGCCGTCGCCGCGATCCGGGCGAGCATCCACTGCCACACCAGTTCCTGAGCCAGCCGGTAAAACCGCATCAGATCGGCCAACGCCACCTGGCGCTGCACGGCCGCGCGCGCGATCGCTTGCGTGGACGGCGGCAGCTGCACCCGACGCGGATCTGCGCCGAGCTCGATGATCTGGGCCAGCTGCCGCAGGCTCGCGTCGCTGCTCACCACGTTCTCCCTGACCGTCTGGTCGTCGGGAAACAGCTGCGGGAGCTCGGCTTGCATCCGGGCGACGGAGCGCTCGGCCAGGTCGGTGGCGCCGGCACGCAACTCGGCCGCGATCGGCACCAGCACCTGCTGCCATACCCGCTGCGCGGCCGGGTCATGCACCGGCGGCCATTCGAGCTCCATGGCCGGAATGTAGTCCGGCTGTCGCGGCGTCACAATGACCGAGCCCAACGTTGGCGTCGTCGTACGAGACCACCATCGCGGGCCGGCCTTAGTTTGCTCCCATGTTCAGATTCGGATCCCGCCTCAACACCTCAGACCTGTCCGGTCGCGTCGTCGCCATCACCGGAGCGGGCAGCGGCATCGGCCGCGAGTTGGCTCTGCTGTGCGCGCAGCGCGGCGCCAACCTCGCGCTGTGTGACATCAACGACGCCGCGGTCGCCGAAACCGCCGAAGCCGCGCGCGGGCTTGAGCGTGACGTGATCACTCGCCGGGTGGACGTGTCCGACCCCGAGCAGATGACCGGGTTCGCCGACGCGGCATTCGCTCACTTCAACGGGGTCGACATCGTGGTCAACAACGCCGGGGTGGGACTTGTCGGCGGCTTCCTGGACACCAGCCTCAAGGACTGGGAATGGCTGGTCTCGATCAATCTGATGGGTGTCGTGCACGGTTGCGACGCCTTCGTCCCGGCCATGATCAACTCCGGTCGCGGCGGGCATGTCGTCAACCTGTCCTCGGCGGCGGGACTGCTTGCCAATCCCGCACTGTCGGCCTACAGCGCGACCAAGTTCGCCGTCTTGGGTCTTTCGGAGGCACTGCGCACCGAGCTCAAGCCCTACCGCATCGGCGTCACCGCCGTCTGCCCGGGCGTGATCAACACCGCCATCACGAAATCCAGCCCGATCCGCGGGACGGGTGACACCGAAGGCCGCCGCCAGCGCCTCGCCGCCACCTACCGCAGGAGGGGATACACACCGCAGCGCGCGGCCCGCAACATCTTGCGTGCGATCGGAAACGATCGCGCCGTCGCGCCCATCGCCGCGGAGGCACACGTCATGTACGGGTTGTCCCGCGTCGCTCCCCCACTGGCCCGGTGGGTTTCCGCGCAGATGGCCAAGGCCGCCCAATAAACCCCAATGAACCCCAAGCCGCTCGACAAGACAGGAATCACGATGAATATCAACGATATTGAGCACGTCGACGTGTTGATCGTCGGCGCCGGCATCTCCGGCATCGGCGCCGCGTACTACCTGCAGACCATGGCGCCGACCAAGAGCTTCGCGATCCTGGAAGCCCGCGACGAGATCGGCGGAACTTGGGACTTGTTCCGGTATCCGGGTATTCGCTCCGATTCCGACCTGCACACGTTCAGCTACGAGTTCAAGGCCTGGGAAAACGACAAGGCGATCGCCAGCGCCGACGCGATCATGTCCTACCTGCACGAGACGGTGGCTGAGAACGGCATCGGGCGCGCGATTCGGTTCGGCCACAAGGTGATCAGTGCGGCGTGGTCCACCAGCGACGCGCGCTGGCTGGTCGAGATCGACCGGGCCACCGGCGAACGCGTCACCATGAGTTGTCGATGGTTCTTCTGCGCCAGCGGCTACTACCGCTACGACGAGGGGTTCGCCCCGGAATTCCCGGGGCGCGAGCGGTTCCGCGGGCAGGTGGTGCATCCTCAGCATTGGCCGCAGGACCTGGATTACCGCGGCAAGCGGGTGGTGATCATCGGCAGCGGTGCGACGGCGGTGACGCTGGTCCCGGCCATGGCCGAGACCGCGGGACACGTGACGATGCTGCAGCGCTCCCCGACCTACATCGTGCCGGTGCCCTCGGAGGACCGCATCGCCAACACGCTGCCCAAGCTGATCGGCCGTGACCGCGCCTACGCCCTTACCCGGTATAAGAACATCGCCAAGCAACGGTTGATCTGGCGGTTCTGCCGGCAGCATCCGGCCGCCGCCCGCCGACTGATCCGCCACCTCAACGCCAAGCAGCTACCCAAGGGCTACCCGGTCGACGAGCACTTCAGGCCCGCGTACAACCCGTGGGACCAACGGCTTTGCGCCGTCCCGGACTCCGACATGTTCGCCGCGATCCGCGACGGGCGGGCCTCGGTGGTCACCGACCGGATCGACACATTCACCGAGCGGGGAATCCGGCTGCAGTCCGGCCGCGAGCTGGAAGCCGACATCGTGGTCACGGCCACCGGGCTGAACCTGCTGGCGTTCGGCCGGATCGCACTCTCGGTGGACGGCGTGTCCGTCGACGTGTCGAAGAAGGTGGCTTTCAAGGGCTTTCTGCTGAGCGACGTCCCGAATTTCGCGTACCTGATCGGCTACACCAACTCCTCATGGACGTTGAAGGTCGGGCTGGTATGTGAGCACTTCTGCCGGCTGCTGGGGTTGATGGACTCCCGCGGCCAGAGCATCTGCTATCCGCAGGCCCCGGCGACCATGCCGACCCGTCCCCTGCTGGAGGTCGGCGCCGGCTACGTCAAGCGCTCGGTCGAGAAGTTCCCGCACCAGGGCGTGGTAGGGCCGTGGCGCACCTGCATGGACTACCGCGCCGACTACAAAATGCTGCGCGAAGGCCCGGTCGACGACGACAGCCTGCGATTTGCGGCATCCCCACCGACCGGCGGCGCCGAGCCGGCGCTGACCGCGTAACGCACGGAGAACACCACCATGGAACTCACCATGGAACTGATGTCACCGCTGGAATCGCTGTTCTTGTCGGCCGAGTCGCGTGAACACCCGCTGCACGTCGGCGCGCTTCAGCTGTTCACCCCTCCCGCGGACGCCGGGCCCGATTTCGTGCAGGACATACACGAGGCGATGCTGCAAAGCACGGACGTGTCGCCGATATTCCGCAAGCGCCCCATGGCGTTTCACGGGGCACTCAGCAACGTCGGCTGGTCGTACGATCACGACGTCGATCTGCCCTACCACGTGCGGCGATCAGCCCTGCCGGCACCGGGACGGTTACGCGAACTCCTGGAGCTGACCTCACGGCTACACGGCAATCCGCTGGACCGGCACCGTCCGCTGTGGGAGACGCACCTCATCGACGGCCTCAAGGACGGGCGCTTCGCCGTCTACACCAAGATTCACCACGCGCTCGTGGACGGGGTATCCGGGCTCACCCTGCTGCAGCGGCCGCTAACCACCAACGCGCCCGACCACAACGGCGCCCAAACGCGTGCGCCCTGGTCGCCGGAACCGCCGGCGCCCCCACGTGCGGCCCGCGGACCGAGCCTCAGGGGCGTGCTGGGATCGGTTGCCACGCTTGGCCCTTCCTCGCTTCGGCTGGCGCGGGCCGCGCTGATGGAACAACAGCTGACGCTGCCCTATCGGGCCCCACGGACCATGCTCAACGTTCCCATCGGCGGCGCGCGGCGATGCGCTGCGCAGTCGTGGCCGATGGACCGGATCAAGGCGGTCAAGAACGCGGCCGGCGTGAGCGTCAACGACGTCGTCTTGACCATGTGCGCCGGGGCGCTGCGCGCCTACCTCACCGACTACGACGGGCTTCCCGACGCGCCTTTGGTGGCAATGGTTCCGGTGAGCTTGCGCAGGGACGGCGATGCGGTGGGCGGCAACGTGGTCGGCGGGGTGTTGTGCAACCTCGCGACCGACCTCGACGACCCCGCTCAACGCCTGAGCACCGTCCACTCGTCGATGCGCCAGAACAAGAACGTGCTGTCGCAGCTGCCCCGCTCGCAGGCGACGGCGTTGTCCATGCTCCTCCTCGGTCCGGCCGTGCTGCACGGCCTGCCGGGCCTGACCGGCGCCACCCGGCCGCCGTTCAACATCTGCATCTCCAACGTGCCCGGTGCGCGAGAGCCGCTGTACTACAACGGCGCCCGCCTCGAAAGCAACTACCCGATGTCGATCGCGATCAACGGGCAAGCGCTCAACATCACGCTGTCGAGCACCGCCGACACGGTCGACTTCGGACTGGTGGGATGCCGCCGCAGCGTGCCGCACCTGCAGCGCGTGCTCGGCCACCTCGACACCTCGCTGAAGGACTTGGAGCGCGCCGCGGGCCTGTGAGCCGAAATACGGCGCCGCACACGACAACGAAGGATGCTCTCCAGATGACCGATTTCGAGACTCGCACGCTTTCGGTGAACGGTGTGCGCTCGCCGGTGCTGATCGGCGGCACCGGCATCACCGGCGAGGCGGTGGTTTTCGTCCACGGCAACCCCGACGCCGCCCGCGACTGGCAACCCCTGATGGAACCGGTCGCCGAGTTCGCCGCGGTTTTCGCGCCCGACATGCCGGGTTTCGGTGGAGCGGACAAGAGGTCAGACCAGGACTACACGCTCGCCAGTTACGGCGCACACCTGGGCGGGGTGATCGGGCAACTGGCCATCGAACGCGTGCACCTGGTCGGCCACGACTTCGGCGGCCCGTTCGCGTTGACCTGGGCCGCCGCCAATCCACACCAGGTCGCCAGCGTCACGCTGATCAACAGCGGAGTGCTGTTGGACTACAAGTGGCACCGGCTGGCGCGGGTGTGGCGCACGCCCGTCGCCGGGGAGCTGTTCATGCGGACCACCACCCCTCGCCTCGCGCGATTCGTCGTCCGCCATGACAACCCAGGGCTACCCGAGCATTGGGTCGACGTGATCGCCGGACACCTCGTCGACGCCGGGACCAAGCGGGCCGTGCTGCGGCTCTACCGCTCGACCCGTCCGCAGGACATGGGCGCGCTCGTCGAGCCACTGCGCGACCGTGATCCCGACACACTGGTGGTGTTCGGCGACGCGGACGTCTACATCCCCGTCGAACAGGCCGAACGCCAGCGTCGCGTGTTTCCCCGCGCACATGTTGAACGGCTGCCCGGTGTGGGCCACTGGGCGTGGCTCGAGCAACCCGACCGGGTCGCCGACGTGGTCGTTCCCTTTCTGCGCGCACGGGTCGGGCAAGCGGTGTGACGACGCGGTGTGACGACGCGGTGGTGCTCGCGCCGCTAACGAGGCGCCGGCTCCCGGCCCCCGCAGCCGGCTAGATCTTGAACCGGCCGGCGAACCCGCGCAGCGGCAGGTCCGCGCTGGTGACGAGCCCCGGCGGCGCCGCGACGACGGACTTGATCGAGGCCAGCGCGGGCATGCCGGTGACGGTCATGCCGATGGAGGCGAAGTTGTCCGGATTGGACAGGTCAACGCCGGGCTTGGGGAAGATCATGTGCTTGTTGTAGATGCACGGGTCGCCCTTGATCTGGGTGATGTAGCAGCCCTTGATGTTCCAGCTCGGATCGGTGTGCGGGGTCATCTGCCACTCCAGGTGCGTCTCGACGCGGGGAACGCCATCTACCATGCCCTGGTACTTGATGTAGTTGCCGCCCAGCGAGCCCTTGGGCAGGGTGTACCAGCCCAGGTCCACGTCCTTGGTGCAGGCGCCCAGTTCGTAGCTGAACCTCACCTCGTCGAGGGTCAGGTCGAAGCAGTCGGCCATCATCAGCACGCTGTCGGCGAACACGCGGGTGTACTTCTCCAGCTTGGCCGGGATTTCCGGATCGTCGACCGGCTGGCCGTAGCCCACCTCGATCCAGGTGTCCTTGGAATGGTGACACGACACGTCCACGGATTCGATCGTGGTGACGTTCTCGATGTCGGCGACGTCGGCCGAACACACCACGCCCAGTATCTGATTCAGGCCCGGGTTCATCCCGGTCCCGTAGAACGTCGCGCCGCCCTTTTCGCAGGCCTCGGCCAGTAGCCGGCTCACCGGCTTGCCCGACGGGTGCGGATGGTTCTTGTCGCGGTGCCAGCCGGTGATCCAGTCGGCTGTGGTGACGATGTTGATCCCGGCCTCGAGCACCTTGACATAGAGGTCCTCGTCGGGGAACACGCCGTGGAAGGTGAGCACGTCCGGCTTGGCAGCGATGATCTCCTCGATGGTGCCGGTGGCCTTGACGCCGTTGGGAGCGATCCCGGCGAGCTCGCCTGCGTCCTTGCCGACCTTCTCCGGCGAATAGCAATGCACGCCAACGAGTTCGAGGTCGGGCTGGGTGGCGATCCGCTTGATCATCTCCGAACCGACGTTTCCGGTGGCCACCTGGAACACGCGGATCGGTGCGCTGGTCATTGCATTGAGCCTTCCTGTGATGCGAATGCCTCGGGATAGAACTGCTTGGCCCACTTGCGGATTGCGGTGAAGCCCTCGTACTCGTCGGTGGCCAGCGCCGGCGGGTCCGAGTAGCGCTGGTGTCGCCAGATCTCGATGTCCTGCTCGAACTGGCGGATCACCTCGCGCCCGAACTCGGCCGCCTTGCGCTCGGCGCGGTCGGGGTCCTTACCCGCGGTCCGGCCGATGTAGACCATGAACCGGACGTCGGAGGTGAACTCGTCGACCGGGGTGACCGCGGAGATGGTGCGGTTGTCGATCATCCCCCAGCTCTTGGTCACCGCGATGCCCAGGCCGCCGTTGATGGCCTCGACACCGCTGTTGACGTCCTCGATCTTCTGCCCGTCGCCACCTTCGAAGGTGATGGTGAAGTCGACGAACGACACCGGATCGGCGAAGTCGTGCCGGGTGAACACGGGCACGATCGGCGTGTTGTGCACGAACTTGAAATGCGCGAAGTCGACGCCGTTTTCGAGCACGTACTGCGGGTGCAGCTCCAGGGCCTGCCGGTACAACCGCTGCTGCGGGTAGTAGTCGTCGGCGCTGCTGCCGTCGCGAAATGCGGCGAAGACGTCCGGCGCGTCGAAGTACGGCTCGCGGCGCTCGACGTCATGCCAGATGTAGACCGACGCGTTGCGTTCCGCGACGGGGTAGGTGCGGATGCGACGGCCCCGATTGGGCCGGTCCTGGTAGGGAATGCAGACGTTGCGACCCTCCTGGCTCCACTGCCACCCGTGGAACGGGCACTGCAACACCTCGCCGACGACCGTGCCGCCGTAACCCAGGTGCGCACCGAGGTGCTCGCAGTAGGCGTTCATCACGGTGAGCTGGCCGGACTCGGCCCGCCAGGCGACCATCTCCTGGTCGAAGTACTTCATGGTGTGCACGTCGCCCACACCGATCTCATCGGACCAGGCGACCTGGAACCAGCCGGTTGGTTTCATCGACAACGGCGGCTTAGCCATGCGGGATCCCTCCTTGGAAGAGATGATAGGCGGGACCTCAGTCAAATCAAAGTACCCTCTATGAAACTTTGGGCGCGATAGGCTCGGCACGCGATAGGCTCGGCAGATGACTCGGCACGTCAACGCGGCCGGAACCGCGAGCCGGCGCCCCAACCGGCGTGGCAGCGCCACCCGGGAGAGCATGCTCGAAGCCGCGCTCAAGTCGTTGGCATCCGGCGACCCGGGCTCGGTGTCGGCCAACCGCATCGCCAAGGAGATCGGCGCCACCTGGGGCGCCGTGCAATACCAGTTCGGCGACGCCGACGGCTTCTGGGCCGCGGTGCTGCACCACACGGCCGAGCGGCGCGCCGCGACCTTCTCGACGCTGTCGACGCCGGTCTCACCCGACGCGCCCCTGCGCGAGCGGGTCGGCGCCATCATCGACACCCTTTACGACGGCTTGGCGTCGCCGGATTCACGCGCGATCGAGAACCTGCGGGCGGCGCTCCCCCGCGACCCCGCCGAGCTCGAGCGCCTGTTCCCGCGCACCGCCGCCGAGCTGTTCTCCTGGGGCAAGAGCTGGCTGGAGACCTGCCAGAACGCCTTCGCCGGCCTGGACGTCGACCCCGAGCGGGTGCGCGAGGTGGCTGCCCTGATCCCCGGCGCGATGCGCGGGCTGGTGTCCGAACGCCAGCTCGGCTCGTACGCCGACCTGGATATGGCGCGGCGGGGCCTGACCAACGCGCTGGCCGCCTACCTGGAGCGATCGCGCCGGTGACGACCGGTGACATCCCGTTCGACATCGCGATCCGCCGGGCCGGCCGCACCGACCTCGCCCGGGTCGCCGAGATGCACTATCCGGTCTGGCGGCAGTCCTGGGCCGGCGTACTGCCGGACGCCACGCTCGACCCGCTCGGATCGCCGCGGCGCTGGGCCATTCTGGCGTACCCGGGTATCCTGCAGCGCTGCCACTGGAGCATGTGGATCGCCGAATCCGGCTCGCGCACAATCGGGATGACGATCTTCGGCCCCGACCCCGCGAATCCCGCACAGGTGGAACTCGATTCGCTCTACGTCGCGGCCGACTGCCAGCGCCACGGTGTCGGGAGGCGCCTGCTAGCCACGGCCTTGACGGAAAGCCCGCCGGGAGACGTCGTCCTGTGGTGCGCCGAACACAACACCCAGGCGCGAACCTTCTACGAGAAGAACGACTTTCACGCCGATGGGCGCACCCTGGACTGGGAGCCGCTGCCCGGCGTCAAAGTCGCCCATCTCGGCTATCGGCTGCACCGGCGTTAGCTTTGGCGGCCGTCGGCTACTCGGACTCGGCGCGCTGTTTGAGGCGCTGCAAGGTGAGCCGGATGTGTTCGGTGTTGGCGGCCAGGCGATCCGGAACGCCGGTGGCCCTGCCGGCGAGCTTGCGGAACCAGCGAGGCCTGCGGTCCCAGATGCTTTCGGTGACCCGGCAACCGCCGTCCGCCGCCACGATGTCATATTGCCAGCGCGCGATCGGGACGACGGTGTGCCGCACGTCGAACGCGAAGACGCGACCCGGTTCCGCGTCGGTGATGGTGCACGTGGTGCTCCAGCTCCGCTTGCTGCTTTCGTTGTGACCGGTGAACACGGCCCCGGGACGCGCGGCATCGCCTTTGCGCCACTCCATCGCCACCGCCTCCTCGGCAAATGAGGCCAGCGTGGACAGGTCGGTGAGGAGCCGATACACCACCTCGGGGCGGGCATCGACCTGCACGGTGGCGGTCACACACGGGTCGGTCATCCGCCGATCATAGCCAGCGTGCAGGGGATTTCAGCTTGATTGCGGCCGATCGGAACTTTCTCCACACTTGAGTGCGAACCGTTCGAAGCAAGGGGCAAGCATGCGAGTCGGCGTACCGACCGAGACCAAGGTCAACGAGTTCCGGGTGGCCATCACACCCGCCGGCGTCGCGGAACTGACCCGCCGCGGTCACGAAGTGCTCGTGCAGGCCGGCGCCGGGGACGGGTCGTCCATCCCCGACGACGAGTTCAAGGCGGCGGGCGCCCGCTTGGCCGACTCGGCCGAACAGGTGTGGGCCGAGGCCGACCTGCTGCTCAAGGTGAAGGAACCGATCGAGTCCGAATACGGCCTCCTGCGCCAGGATCAGGTGCTCTTCACCTATCTGCACCTGGCCGCCTCTGCCACCTGCACCGAAGCGCTATTGGCTTCCGGCACAACGTCGATCGCCTACGAGACGGTGCAGGCCGCCGACGGTACCTTGCCGTTGCTGGCTCCGATGAGCGAGGTCGCCGGCCGGCTGTCGGCCCAGGTCGGCGCCTACCACCTGATGCGCACCCACGGCGGACGCGGCGTGCTGATGGGCGGGGTCCCGGGCGTCAAGCCCGCCGATGTCGTGGTGATCGGCGCGGGCACGGCCGGCTACAACGCCGCCCGGGTCGCGGGCGGCATGGGCGCGAACGTGACGGTTCTCGACGTCAACATCGGCAAGCTGCGCCTGCTCGATGCCGAATTCGGCGGACAGGTGCGCACGCGCTACTCGTCGGCGTACGAGCTGGAGGGTACCGTCACGCGCGCCGACCTGCTGATCGGGGCGGTCCTGTTGCCGGGCGGCAAGGCGCCGGAACTAGTCCCGAATTCGCTTGTGGCGCAGATGAAGCCGGGCGCAGTGCTGGTGGACATCTCCATCGACCAGGGCGGCTGCTTCGCGGATTCCCGGCCGACCACGCACGATGACCCGACGTTCGCCGTTTACGACAAGCAGTTCTACTGCGTGGCCAACATGCCCAGCGCGGTGCCCAAGACGTCGACCGTGGCGCTGACCAACGCCACCATGCCCTACGTGCTCGAACTGGCCGACCACGGCTGGCGCGCGGCATGCCGATCGGATCCCACTCTGGCCAAAGGCCTTTCGACGCACGACGGCGGGCTGCTGTCCCAACGGGTGGCCGCCGACCTGGGTCTGCCGTTCACCGATCCGGCGGGCCTGCTCGCCTAGTCGCGCTCCACCAGGCTGGCGATGATGTCGGCCGCCGGCCCGGGTTGGGCCTCCTTGAACGACGTTCCGGCCCATAACGGTATCCCGTTCGGGTCCTCCATGGCGGCCGCCGCCTCCCGGATCGGGCTGGTCATCTGGTTGACCTCCGGGTAGCCCAGCGGCGCCACGTTGTCCAGCAGCCGGGTGAAGTTGTTCTCCAGGCCGCGCGCGTAGCGGCCCGAGAACGCGCGCGTGACAACGGTGGTGCCGAAGACCGGGTTCTTCAGGGCGGTGCGGTGCGCGGTACTGGTGCCGGCTTCGTCGCTGAGCAACAGCGCGGTGCCGACCTGCGCGGCGACCGCGCCCCGGTTCAGCACGGCGGTGACGTCGCGGGCGGTGCCCAGGCCGCCGGCCGCGACGACCGGGACGTCGTGCGCATGGCGGATGCGATCGATCAGCTGGTGCAGCGATTCGTTGCCGGGCTCCATGTCGGGCGCGAACGTGCCCCGGTGCCCGCCCGCGTCCGGGCCCTGGACGATGAGGCTGTCCGCGCCGGCGGCCACGGCCACTCCGGCCTCGTAGGCCGACGTCACCGTGACCATCACCAACAGTCCCAGCGCGCCGAGCCGCCGGATGACGTCGGGCGGCGGCACCCCGAAGGTGAACGAGACCAGCTCGGGCCGCACGTCGGCCACCACTTCGAGCTTGCTCTCCCAGTCGTCGTCGTCGCCGTACTGCGGGTGCCCGACCTCGACCTGGTAGTAGTCGGCGATCTCCTCGAGTTCCTCGGCGTAGTAGTCCAGCGCCATCCAGTCGGCGACGCTGGGCTGGGGGACGAACAGGTTCACGCCGAGCGGGCCGGTGGTGGCCGCGCGCGCGGAGGCGATGTCCTCGGCGAACCGTTCCGCGCTGCGGTGGCCGCCGGGGACGAAGCCGAGCCCGCCCGCGTTGGACACCGCCGCGGCCAGCTCGGGCGTGCCCGGTCCGCCGGCCATCGGTGCACCCACGATGGGCACCATGATGTCCCAAAAGCCCAGTACCACGGAGCTAATTTACCATCGCCCGAAGTTGTTGGGGCAGTGACCGTTTGGAGGCATAGGGCCCCAGGACGGCGGCACCGTAGGGCTGGTTGAGCAGCCGGCGGGCAACCGCGTTGACCTCCTCGACCGTCACCTGGTCGATCTTCCGCAGGGTCTGCTCGATGCTGCGGTGCTCGCCGTAGTTCAGTTCGTTGCGGCCCAGACGGCTCATCCGCGAGCTGGAATCCTCCAAACCGAGAACGAGCCCGCCGCGCAACGACCCCTTCGCGATGCGGCACTCCGCCTCGGTGATGCCGTCGCGGGCCACCGACTCGAGGACCTCGTTGGTCACCTGCATCACCTCGGCGAACCGCTCGGGCTGGCAGGCGGCGTAGACGGACAGCGCGCCGCTGTCGGCAAAGATGTCCACCGTCGAGTAGACCGAATAGGCCAGTCCGCGCAACTCGCGAACCTCTTGGAACAGCCGGGAACTCAGGCCACCACCCAGTGCGCTGTGCAACACCGACAGCGCCCAGCGGTGCCGCCAGCTACGCCCCGGGGTCCGCACGCCCAGCGCCACGTGGGTCTGCTCGGCGTCCCGGTTGCCCAGCAGCAAACTGGGCCGTCCGGTCACCCGTCCGGCACCCTTGCGCGGCGCGATGGGCCGGCGCCCGCGGACCAGGTGCGGCCCGAAGTGCGCACGCACCAGCGCGACGACCTCGTCGTGGTCGACGTTGCCGGCCACCGCGACCACCATGCGTTCCGGCGTGTAGCGGCGCACGTGAAACGAGTGCAGCTGGGTCCGGGTCATCGACGACACCGACTGCGCGGTGCCGATCACCGGCCGGCCCACCGGGTGGTCGCCGAACATCGCGCCCAGGAACATGTCCCCCAGCGCGTCCTCGGGATCGTCGTCACGCATCGCGATCTCTTCGAGCACCACGTCGCGCTCCAGCTCGACGTCCTCGGCGGCGCACCGGCCGTTGAGCACCACGTCGGACACCAGGTCGACGGCCAGCTCCAGGTCGCTGTCCAGCACGTGCGCGTAGTAGCAGGTGTGCTCCTTGGCCGTGAAGGCGTTCAGCTCCCCGCCGACGGCGTCCATCGCCTGCGCGATGTCCACGGCGCTTCGGGTGGGCGTCGACTTGAACAGCAGATGCTCGAGGAAGTGCGCCGCCCCCGCCACGGTGGCACCCTCGTCGCGCGATCCGACGCCCACCCAGACGCCGACGGACGCCGAACGCACCGACGGCAGGTACTCGGTGACGACCCGAAGACCACCCGGAAGCGTGCTGCGGCGCAGCGTGGTCGACGATTCGACCTCAAGCGTCTGCGTGCCGCGGCGCAGGGCCGCGGCGCGATCAGCTGCTGGCTGTCGCGGCATCGGCTGGCGCGGCCTCCTGAGGAGCCCCGGCGTCGGCCGGGGCCGCGGAGTCTTCCTCGACCAGGACGAGGGAGATCTTGCCGCGCTTGTCGATGTCGGCGATCTCGACCCGCAGTTTGTCGCCGACGTTGACGACGTCCTCGACCTTCGCGATGCGCTTGCCCCTGCCGAGCTTGGAGATGTGCACCAGGCCGTCACGTCCCGGCAGCAA
>NZ_LZJG01000205.1:0-59132 GCF_001667785.1 Mycobacterium sp. E3247
GCGCCGGCCGCGCCACCGATGGCGACGGACAGTCCGAATGCGGCGGCACCACCGAGGACCACCAGGGCTCTTTTCGCTTCAGGTTTCATGGTGGGCCGCGTACCCCTTGTTCGCATGCGCAATCTGAACTTCGGCGCAATTAGCTGAGCGCGGGCAGCACCTTGTCGGTGAGCAACTGGACCGACTTCCACGCCTCGTCGACGGGCATGCCGCCGACCAGCGGGTGCATCACGAGCGGCCCGTAGTTGGCTGTGTCGCGCACCTCGGCGATCAGCTCCGCGGGGGTCAGGAACCGGTACCGGCCCGACGCCTTGACCTCGTCCAGCGTCTGCACGCCGGGTAAATGCATGAGGGACCGCTGGTCGGTCGACCACCCGCCGTAAGTGACGGCCTCCCACAGGATGTGATCGCCCAGCTCCGCCCAGGCCCGGTCGGGGTCCTCGTGCAGGAAGATCATTCCGCGGTTGACCGGCCCCGGCATGAGGATGAGTGGCGTCATGCCCGCGTCGGCACACAACTCGCGGTAGTAGGCCGCGATGTCGGGCAGGTGGTCGGCCAGGCTGAGCGGCAGCCGGAATCGCGCCGCCCGCCGCGCCGTGGCCCGAGCGCCGCCCCCGACATACAGCGGTGGATGCGGCCGCGTCCAGGTGCCGGTGCACATTGCCGCGTCGGCACCGCACCACACCGACAGCGTGCGCTCGAGCAGCCTGTCCATCAGCGCGCCCCGTTGCGCGAAATCGGTTCCCAGAGCCTCATATTCGACCCTGCGGTAACCCAGGCCGACCGTGGTGTGCAGCCGGCCCCGGCTCATGTTGTCGACCAACGCGATGTCCTCGGCGAGGCGCACCGGATTCCAGAGCGGGCCCAGGGCACAGTCGACGCTGGCGATCAGCCTCGAGGTCCGCGCCAGGAACATCGCCGCCGCCATGATGGGGTTGCAGCTCCAGCCGTGTCCGGTCGCGTGGTGCTCGTCGACGCTGACCGAGGTGATGCCGTGCGACTCACCCCACTGCGCCAACTCGAGAGCGGCCGACAACAACGCGCTCTGCGTACGCGCTTCGCCCTGCGGGGACGCGAAGTTGAACCGCAACACCGTCAGCAACACGTCACGCCTCCCCCGGGCCCGTCATCGACTGCAGAAACGCCGGGAAGTCGGGAAACAGCGCGCGGTCGACGATCTCGATGCGCGTCCCGAAAGCGTCCGTGTAGTAGGCGAACAGGCCGAGGTCGGCGCCGGGCACGTCGGCGGTCATCTCGAGGGTGAAGCCGTTGTCCTGCAGCGCCCGTCCGCTCCTGGCCAGGTCGTCGCTGAAGTAGCCGATATGATGGACCGCGTTGCCCGGCGCGGCGGTCCACGCAGTTCCGGGCACCTCCCGGACGAGTTCGACGTGCGGGCTCTGCAACGAGTAGACGACCGTCGAGGTCAGTTCGCGGACGCCGGTCGCGGTGCGGAACGGCAGGGTGTAGCTCATCGGGGTGATCCACCGGTAGCCGGCCAGTGCGCTCAGCCGGGCCATGGCCGCATCGAGGTCGGGCACGACGATGCCGGTGTGGTAGAAGTCCTCGGGTCGCAGCGCCCCAACAAAAGAAGCCATGGTTTCCTCGTGTCTCAGACGCAATCCGACGCGGCGTCGACGACGAACACCGCGCCGCTGGTGTAGCTACTCTGCTCGGTGCACAAGAAGGCGATGGTGGGGGCGATCTCGCCGGTGGAACCGAAGCGGTGCAACGGGATATGCGCCAGCTCGGTCTCCACCAACTCGGCCGAGCCGTGCATGGGCGCGGTCATCGGGGTGTCGATGGCGCCCGGCGCCACTGCGTTCACCCGGATGCCCTTTCCGGCCCACTTGACCGCGAGATTCCTGGTGATGCAGATAATCCCGGCCTTCGCCGCGCCGTAGCCGGGCACCAACGGGACGGCCCGGAGTGCGGACATCGACGTCAGGTTCACCACGCTGGCACCGCCGGCCGCGGTCGACGCCTTCAATGCACGATAGAGCCCGACGGTCAGCCGATAAGGTCCGGTCAGGTTCAGCGCGACCGACGCCTCGAACCCGTCCGGCTTCGATTCATCCAGGCCGCCCGGGAAATTGGCGCCGGCGTTGTTGACGAGCACGTCAAGGCGGGTGAACTTCCGCGCCAGCGCGTCGACCGACTCCGGGTCGCTGATCTGCAGCTGGTGATAATCCATGCCGGACAGGTCGGTGTCGTAGTCGTCCGGCACCGGCTTGGTTCCGGTGACGGCGACGCGCGCGCCGGCGTCGCGGAACAACACCGCGGTCGCGTGCCCGATTCCGCTGGTGCCGCCGGTGATCAGTGCCGTGGTGCCCGTGAAGTCGAAGCTGACGCGCGCCGTCATGCGTTCCTCGCTATCTGGTTTCTGAGCCAGGCGCTTTCCCAGAAGTTGGAGCTGCCGGCCAGCAGTTTTTCATGGGCGTCCCGCAGTACGGACCGTGCCCCAACGTCGTCAGGCGGGACAAGCTCGGCCAGGTGAATGGCGTGCAGCGGGCGGCCGGCGGCAAGGTGTTCCCGGGCCCGATCCACCAGAGCGGCGGCCCCGGCCAGCTCGACCACGTCGGCGGCCACGGCATCGAACCCGACCGGATAGAGTTCGGTGGTCGACTCGTGGTGAAACCAGCCGGAGTAGTTTTCCCAGACGGCCCGCACGTCCCAGGACACCTTTCCATAGCCCTGCCCCACTTCGCATTCCGCGGGCAACGTGATCTCGCGCATCAGGGTCCGGACGTCCTTGCCGGCATTCATTCCCTCGACAGTCTGGTCATGGACGTAGCGGATGGCGTCGCGCAGCCGGGTCAGTTCGGCGTGGATGCGCTCGGCGCCCGCGATCGGTTCGAAATGACCGGTCACCAGGAGTTCGGGCCTCAGGTCGCGCACTCGCTCCACCGACGCGATCGCGGTCAGCGCGTCGCGGTACCGGTCGCCGCGCATGGTGACCAGGTTGGGAATGTGCCCGAACAGCGGACCGAAGGTGTTCCCGCACAGGCAGATCCGCTCATCCGGCAGCCACACCACCAGCGAATCGGTGGTTTCGCCGCCGGGCACCGAGATCAGCTCCATCCGCCGGCCCCCGAGGTGCAGGGTCAGCGTGTCTTCGAAGTCGACGTCCACGACGGGAACGCTCTGGCCGGCCAACCGGGTGCTACCGAGGCGCCGCTGAACGGCTTGGATGCCGGCCGCCAGGGTGTCCTTGAACGCGAAGGCGCTGCGGCTGGCGCGGTACGGGATGAGGCGCTCGTTGTCGTCGCGCCACAACGTCCAGTTCGCCTGCGCGACCACGGTCGTCTCGGGGTCGCGCACGCTGCCCAGGCCCCCGACGTGGTCGACGTGACCCTGGGTGAAGATGACGTAGCGCACCGGCGAGGGGTCGACCGCGTCGAAATTCGCGCGATGCACCGGGCCCTCGAACCCCATGCCGGTGTTGACGATCACCCGGCCCTCGTGCGTGGTGAGCAGGTAGGCGTTCGAGAGCCCCGGTGAACACCACAGGCCGGGCGCGATCTCCTCGGCCCGGTCGGCGGCCGCGGGCCGCATGGCGTCGGCCCCGGGCCTGCTGCGGTAGACCGGTTCGAAGCTCATCGTTCTCGTTCCCTTCGGGCTACGTCTCGGCCTGGACGTCGAACTTGTCGAAGTAGAAGTCGAATCGGCGGCGCAGCTCGTCGGCCGTGATGCCGAAGTGCCGATGCAGGCCGTAGCGGATGCGGCCATGTTTGCCGCGCGGATTGTCATCCAGGTACTTCTGGAACCGCGCCCGCACCTTCGGTGTCAGTTCGACGCCGCCACATTGGTAAAGCCGCTCGAGCACCGCCATTTCGCCGGCGTTCAGCTGATGGAAGTTGATGTCGACGCTGCGTTCGGCCGGCACCAGGTCGCGGTCGCGCACGCACGCGCTGAGCAGCCGGTGCACGCGGTCGGACCAGTAGTCGAGCAGCCAGTCCGGATCGATGCTCGTTCGGCGCAGCCGATCGGAGTAGGCCATCATGGTGACCGCCGACTGGATCACCGCGACGGGATCGCGGTGCGTGAAAGCCACTGTCGCGTCCGGAAACGTCGCCAGGAGCGGACCGAGTTGCTCGCAGTGCTGCGGGCTTTTCAGGACCCAGGTCCGCGGGCCGCGCAGGAAGGTCAACGCCTGGAGGACTTTCCTCAGGTATGCATAGTGCCGGTTCTGGTCCAGGTTCAGGTAGTAGTCGCGCCAATCCGGTACGCGCGCATGCCATTCCAGGACGTAGGCGGCCATATCGAGGTCGAGCAGTTCGACCTCCTCCTCGATCGCCTCGGGGAATCGGTCGTGCATGGCCGCCACTACCGGTGCGCTGGCCATGAGCGCGTCGTGCTCGGACTTGGCCCGCGCATAGCGCGGATCCACCCCGAAGATGTCGGGACCCTGGCCGCGAGCGGGAAGGGGCTCCTGGCTCTCCCAGTACGGCAACGCCCTCCGACGAGGGTCGGCGGCAATGAGATTCACCAGATGAGTGGTGCCCGATCGCGGCATGCCGACCACGATGAACGGGTTCTCGATCGGGATGGCTTCGATTTCGGGATACCGCCTGAGGAGATCGGTCAGCGACAACCGGTTGCGCAGCAATCGCACGACGCGTTGCCGCAGGGATGAGCGCGTGAGCTGACGCAGGCCTTCGTCGCCTTCGATGGCCGCGACGTGCGCCTCAAGTCGATCGCCGAAGCCGTCGACGTCTTCGAGATCGTCCGCCCCGGCCTGGTCGACCGCCTCTGCGAGCATCCGGCCCATGTCGAACTCGACGACTCTGGCCTCGGTGAACTCCAGGATCTGGCGTTGGACGTCGGTCAGCTTGGGCGCGGTCAGGTCGTCGAAGTCGATGTCGTCAACGGCAGAGCCCACCGGATCCTCTTTTCGACGCGTCGTCGACGGCAAATATGACACAGACGCTAGACGTCGATCCGGCGTGGTTCCCTACAGGTTCGCCAAGTCGTCGGGCACGTCGACCTTGTGTTCCTGCAACGCCTCCAGCGGCACCACCTCGAGGGTGCGCTCGTGCGTGGAGGCCAGCACCACCGGCGCGGCGCAGCCGTCCTGATGCGCCCGAAGCCAATTCAGCGCCGTGACACACCAACGGTCACCGGGAAGCAGTCCGGGGAACCGGTATTCGGGAACCGGTGTCAGCAAGTCGTTGCCGATGGAACGCTGATGCTCGAGGAATTCGGCCGTCATGACCGCGCAGATCGTGTGCCGGCCGAGGTCCTCGGGCCCCGTCGAGCAACAGCCGTCGCGGTAGTACCCGGTCAGTGGCTCTGTGCCGCACGGTTCCAGTGGACCGCCTAACACGTTTCGCTCGCGCACGGATTCAGTATCGCGCTCGGTAGGGCGAAGTTTGAAGTATCTTCGCCGTCCGCGTCCGGCGATTTTCTCCGGGCCGGTGCGGGTCGCTATCCCGCCACCCGGTAGCCGGCCAGCGGGCGAGCTCCGAGCACGCTGCCGGCCGCGGCCGCGTCGACCTCGGTGTAGATGCGAGCGATGTCGAGGATCGCGGTACCCGTCCGGGCCAGCTCTTGTTGCGCGGCCGTGTGCAGCGCCAGAAAGGCGGTGGCCTCCGCGGCGAACGCGACGGCCGCCTGCACCGACACCTCGTCAGCCCCGGCGGGAACCAGGGCCGTGGTCGACGGGACCGCGGTCATGCCGGCCTGAAGCCCCTGCGTGGCACCGCGGACGATGTCGGACCCGATGTTGGCTGCGGCCGGATCGAATGACAGTGCCTGCACGGGCCCACTCCTCAATGCACCGGATGATGTCGTGGGGCGATAGTAGCAGTATGAAACTGTTTGTGTATGCAAAACTGTTTTTGAGAAAGAGTTAAGAGGCCGCGGTGACGGAGTGATAACAATTCCCACGTCAAGCCGGCGCGACGCGCTGAGCAAATCCCGGGGAAATCGCCGGGAAAATTTATCGTCACATCGTGCATCGAAGAACGGCCCTCAAGCTGCCACTTCTGCTGGCAGCAGGCACCGCGCTGGCGCGAGCGCCCCGCGCCTCCGCGGAGGAACCCGGCCGGTGGCCCGCCGACCGGGCCAACCGCTGGTATCAGGCGCAGGGCTTCCTCGTCGGATCGAACTACATCACCTCCAACGCCATCAACCAGCTCGAGATGTTCCAGGCCGACAGCTACGACCCGCGGCGCATCGACACCGAGCTCGGCTGGGCCAGGTTCTACGGGCACAACACCGCGCGGGTGTTCCTGCACGATCAGCTCTGGAGCCAGGACCAGCGGGGCTTTCAGGCGCGGCTCGCGCAGTTCGTCGACATCGCCGCGCGCCACCGCATCAAGCCGCTGTTCGTGTTCTTCGACTCATGCTGGGACCCGGCGCCAAGGGCGGGTCGACAGCGCCCACCGACGCCCGGGGTGCACAACTCCGGCTGGGTGCAGAGCCCGGGCGCCGAACGCCTTGGCGACCCGCGCTACGCCGGCGTCATGCGCGACTACGTCACAGGGGTGCTGACGCAGTTCCGCAACGACGACCGCATCCTGGGCTGGGACCTGTGGAACGAGCCCGACAACCCAGCGCGCCAATACCGCAACACCGAGCGCAGCGACAAGGAACAGCTCGTCGGAAACCTGCTCCCACAAGTGTTCCGCTGGGCGCGCGCCGTGGACCCCAGCCAGCCGCTCACCAGTGGCGTGTGGCGCGGCGACTGGGGACAACCCCAGGGCCGCAGCGCAATCAGCGATATCCAGCTGGCCAACGCCGACGTGATCACGTTCCATTCCTACGCCGACCCCGCGGGCTTCGAGTCCCGGATCGGCGAGCTCGCTCCGCTCGGCAGACCGATCCTGTGCACGGAGTACATGGCCCGCCCGCGCGGCAGCACCGTCGAGGCCATTCTGCCGGTGGCCAAGCGCCACAACGTCGGTGCCATCAACTGGGGCCTGGTCGCCGGCAAGACGCAGACCTACTTTCCCTGGGAATCGTGGGACCACCCGTACACGACGATCCCGAAAGTCTGGTTCCACGATCTGCTGGGGCCCGACGGCCGCCCCTTCAGGGACAGCGAAGCACTGACGACCCGAAAGCTGGCCGGAACTCAGGCGTGAGCCTGACGCTTTGGCTCAACTGAGCGCTCGAATTGCGACGTCGACCAGCCCGTTTGCGGTAGTAGGCTGGCATCGCAGAAGGGGGCGGCCGTGTGCGTGATGTCAGGTAACCGTTGACGATGCGATGACGCTGGCAAATCTGAGCGAAGCCGAGCTGATCGGTGCGGCCGGCGGCGATCCGTGGGCGATCAACCACAGCCTGCAGACCGGCAGCCCATTTCAAATCTCTCGCCTTGCCGAGGCTTTTCACGGCGCCGGCCGGCACAGTGCTGAGGCCGACCACGCATTCGAGCAAGCCCGGAAACGCTTCGAGGTGGCGTGGAGCCACCAGAATGGCGACAACCCGATCAACGATTCCGCTGAGGTACAGCGGGTGACTAACGCCCTTGGCCAGCAGTCCGAGCAGTTGCCCAAGATCGGCGCCGACTTGGAGAACGTCGCTGCCGCGTTGGCCGACGCGCAGAAGCAGGGTGCCGCCGAGATCGCGTCCCTGGATCATCGGTTGCAGGTTCTCGACAAGCTCATCGGCGCGGCGAAGAAAGACCTACAGCTGAACCTGCCCGAGCAGGAGCGCAACAAACTGCTCAAGTTGATCGACGCTGCGCACGCCGACGCCGTTGACGACGTCCGCGATGCCGTCAAGCAAATGGATTCGATCCGCAATGCCTACTCGGACACATTGCACAAAGCGCTGGGATCGTTGCACACCGAAGGTTACGACCCGCCCCCCGTCATCGACGACACCATGGAGCGTCCGTTGCGGGGCGAGGTGCGAGACCTGGGGCCGATCGCCGGTACGGGAGGCGTTCCCGGCATTCCGGGGATCGGGGCGGCGGACTTGGGCGAGGTCGTCGAGGTGCCCGGACAGCCGGGAAAGTTTCTTGCGATCTTTGGGGATTCATTCTCCGGCAACAAGGTTGGCGAGGGTGACCACTATCGTTCCGTGGCCGTACCGGTGACCTTCGACGCCGATGGACGCCCGCACTTCGGAGCGCCGCTGACCGGAGCGAAGGACAGCGGCCACGAGCTGTTCACCATGCCCGACGAGGCGGTCAAGGCGGGGATCGACGACACGCTCCCCGCCGGGACGATCACGCTGGGGAACAAGACATACATGATGGTGACGGGCACCAAGGGAGATCTTCAGCCCGTGGGTTCGTGGCTGGTCGAAGTCAATGGCGACCCCGCCAAGGGCTGGACCATGGTGCCGGGTTCATTCCGCGCCGCGGGAGACGCACCCACTCAGGTCAGCGGCTATAAGGGCTCGGACGGCAAGGTCTACATCGCCGCCGACTCCTTCGATCGCAGCCGCGGGGTCACCATGTACCGGGCAGACCCGGACAAGGTGTTCGATCGCAACAGCTGGCAACCGTGGAACGGCAACGCCTGGGGCCAGGCGGGGCAACATGCCGCGCCGGTGACTACCGACCGCTACGGGGAGCTCAGCTTTCGGGAGATCGGCGGCAAGCCGGTCCTGTCCGGATTCAATGTGGATGCTCAAGGCGGACGTATGGAGGTGCGGGTCGGACCTGATCCGACCGGTATATTCGGCAACGTGCCGACAACAATTGTCGCGCAGAATGGCGATCCAGGTGCGGCCAAGTTTCTGCCCCAGCCGTACGGGGGATACATCATGCCTGGGTCAACATTGGATGATCTGAAAATATTTGTCAGTCAATGGAATACAGGGAGGGACGCGAGCGGTGTGCCCATCGGCACGCCCTATCAAACTCGAGAATTTCAAGTCAACCCTTTCCATTGAAACCCGCACGCGTCGAGCCACCCAGAGTCGACAGGAACGAAATGATCGCAAAAGCACTCCCCGGCTGTTGCGCACTCATGTGCGCCGGTTCAATGGTTGTAGTCATGGCGTACGCCGACGCGCTCAGCTTCCCTGACCTGAGCGGATACGCTCCCGCCAATGCGAGAGATTATGAGATCTCAGTGCCCAATCCGGGACGGCAGCCCGAACCGACGGTGTATTTCCTGACGCCTGACGGCGTCGTCTGCAAATTCACCCTCGATCAGGCATCGTGCAGTGGAAATAACTTGCCTGCTGTACCCCCGGCGGCATCAAATCCTGACGCCGGAATCAGCGGCGTCAATTGGATAGGAACCACGAGTGGTCTGAAACAGACGAGTGGGGGCGAACCGTCGCATGTAATTCTCGGACAGCCCATCAAGACGCTTCCTCCGGAGCACTCTCTCACGGTGAATGGATTTGTTTGCGGAGTCGATAGTTCAGGGATGACCGCATGTAAAGACCCGCAAGGGCGTGGCTTCGTGCTGTCGCCGCACGGCTCCGGTTGGCTGCCACACGTGTGAACGGTGCTTGGGCGGGGCAGTTCTCAGGCGGCTTTGATCCTGCGTACGGTCTCGGCGAGAAGCTCGTCGAGGTTACTCAACGGCAGGGGCGGGGTGTCCCCCTTGAACAGCCATCCCCCGACACTTGAGCTGCTGATGACGATCAGCCCGCGTACTTGGGCAACTCGCAGGGCCTCGACGCCTTCACCACACACGCCGTGGCCGCGGACATCGACCTCGCGCATCCACCGATGCGTTAACCGAACCGTGTCCTCGCCTTCGGCGACAGCCGAGTCGGTTTGGAGGGACTGGCGATTCTGGCGTTCCCCGCACACTGTCGGCTTCTCGGCCAAATGCGGGGTGCAAGTAGCGATCTCAGTCCGAAGATCGGCCAGGAAGTTATCGCCAGCATGCGCCCGGCTGATCATCACTTTGGGCCTCGGTGGTTTTCCGGGCTTGTCCCACTTCGATTCGTCGAAGTCCTGCCAGCCTGCCAAGGGGTCGTAACGCGGGGCGGAAACCTGGCCACCGGAGGGGCAGAGCGACCAAGATCGGCTGCCCGGCTCGCCGGCGGAGGTGCTGCTGTCAGCAGGTGCGGTCTCAATGCCGGAATCCACCCGCAGCGCCGGAAGCAGCGTCGAGATCTGGGCCTGGCTCCAGTCGGCGAGCAGCGGCGGCAGCGCCGAGCGTGGTCGCGGTCGTCCTGCCGCGCCGATCAATTGCCACAGAAGTTGATTACGCGAGGCCGCCGACGGATCGGGCGTGCGATACCACGCCTGCACGGTCACCCTGCTGGGAAGCTCGGTCGCCGCCATGTTGACGACGGAGGGCCATTGCATGCCGGTGTCACCCGACTGATACTGCGTCAGCTTTTCGCTGGATTCACCGATCAGCCAGCCTTTGATGCCGTCGTTGTCCATGGAATGGGCAGTCGTCCACATGGGACACCGACGAGCCCACGTTTCCATCGCACTCGTGACGTCGTTACCTTCGTCGGCAACGGTGAACCGGACCCGGACGGAATCGCCGCCGTTTGCAGGGAATCGATTGCTCAAGGAACGACCAGTGGCGTCTGTGGCTGGGCTGTACTCCACGTCCAATTCCGGCTTATCCGTCGCTCCGAACCTCGGCAGATGCTGGCAGTCTTCGGGAGTGGACTCCCGCCCTTGGAAGGGCGGCTCAGCCCCGAAACTCGAACGGGGCTCGTAGACGCTCACGCGGTTGAAGAGATTGTCTTGTACGTCGGCCAACCCCGGTATGCAGCGTGCCAACCGGTCCGGCGCACAATCCCCGCCTTCGGTCGGCGCGGCCGTCAGCGTCGCCGGACTCGAAGCCGATTCGTGCTTGTGAGATGTGCAGGCAACCGCGGTCATCACGAGCACCGCCACCACGCCAAGCCTCGCGACCGCGCGAACGAGACCCCGATCAACCGACGCCACGGGCCGACTCTATGCCACTGGCCTGGTCGAGCAACGAAACGTTTTGCGCAGCGAGCTTTACGGAGCCGCGAAGTCACCCACCACGGTCATCTTGTTGCCGTCCCAGGCGGTGGCGAAGCCGGCCGCGGTGAAAGCGCAGTTCACGATGATCCCTCGGTGTGGAGGGCTTTGCATCCACGAGTCGAGGGCCTGGGTCGGATTCGCCGCTGATCCGGTACCCCAAAAGACGATCTCCCCCGTTGCGGGGGTCCTGCTGTAGCCGGCATCTGCGATGCGCGTCCGCGGCGAAGATCCATCGGACCCGATATGGCCGCTTAAACCGGTGCGCAGCATATCGTCGGCGTGCCGCTGCGCCGCCGCCCGCAACCGCGGGTCGTCACTGAGCGGAGCGCATGGCTGACGGAGTCCGTTGACGCCGCTGTACAGCACGGTGCCCGGATCGTCTGCGTGCGCGACGAATTCAGTGGCAACGCCCGGAATCGCGACGAGCGCACTGCAACACGAGAAGAGGGCGACGATCGCGATGTTCTTCGTCATGTGGCCTCTTGCCGCGCGCTTGGCAGTTCTCCGTAAGGCAATGCTATCCACCTTCGACCGAGCATGCCGAGGATCGGAAGGAAATCGGTGCACTCACAGGGAAGAACGGGCGCCAACCACGTGGACAATCCGGATTGACTCGGTTGCGTCGAATGTGATCAAAGCCGCGCCGGGATTTGCTATGCTCCGCCGATGGCGCTGCAGGGTCAACAGCGCGGCTTTCGTCGCGTGCTCCTGGACACGGTCAATCTGAAGTATGCGCAGTATATCCATGAGTATTTCTATCAGAAGTTCTTCTACCGCTACTTGACCCGCAAGCTGTCCGTCAAAGACGTGTTGTTCCTCAACTACGGCTATGAGGAAGATCCGCCGATGGGCATTCCGCTTGAGCCCTCCGACGAGCCGAACCGGTATTTCATTCAGCTTTATCACCGTACGGCGACGCAGGTGGATCTCAGTGGCAAGCAGGTCCTCGAGGTCGGTTGCGGCCACGGCGGTGGGAGCTCATACCTCATGCGGACCCTGCACCCGGCCTCATACACCGGGCTGGACTTGAACTCGGCCGGTATCGCCTTTTGCCGGGAAAGACACCATATCGCCGGCCTGAAGTTCGTCGAAGGCGACGCCGAGGACCTGCCTTTCCCGGACGAATCGTTCGACGCGGTGATCAATATCGAATCCTCGCACCTTTACGCGCAATTTCCGCGCTTCCTCTGCGAGGTTGTGCGTGTGCTGCGCCCGGGCGGGCATTTTCTCTACGCCGATTTCCGCCTCACCGAGGGGCTTGCCGTCTGGGAGGCACAATTAGCCGACGCGCCGATGCGGATCGTCTCGCAGCGGGTGATCAATTCAGAAGTCATGCGCGGGATGGAGAACAATTCACAGTGGTGGATGGCGGCGGTGAATGCGCTTGTGCCCGCCTTCGCGCGCAGCTTTGCCGTAACCCGCGGTTACCGATTCGTGTGGAACACGTACCAGGGCTTCCGAACTGGGGGACCCACCGAATACCGGATGTACTGCTTCGTCAAGGCGTGAGGCGGTCTCCCGCGCGGAGAACGCCTGGCCGCGGTGGGAACCGCGGACCGCGACCTGAGTTGCTGGACGCGGTTAGGGGCGTTGGCGGTGGCGGAGGGATTTGAACCCTCGGACGGTGTTAGCCGTCACACGCTTTCGAGGCGTGCTCCTTAGGCCGCTCGGACACGCCACCGCCGAGCAGCTTATCTGACGGCCGGCCCCTCACCCCAATCGCTGGCGAGCGAAGAAGGCCTCCAGCGGTGCGGCGCACTCTTCGGCGAGCACGCCGCCACGCACTTCCGGCCGATGGTTGAGCCGCCGATCGCGGACCACGTCCCATAGGGATCCCACCGCTCCGGTCTTCGGTTCCCACGCGCCGAACACGAGCCGGCCGATACGGGCCAGGACCAGCGCGCCGGCGCACATGGTGCATGGTTCGACGGTGACGGCCAGTGTGGCGCCCTCCAGCCGCCAGCCGTCACCGAGGACGCCGGCTGCCGCGCGCAGCGCCAGGATCTCGGCGTGCGCCGTGGGATCGCCCAGGGCCTCTCGGGCATTGACCGCGCGGGCCAGTTCGGTTCCGTCGGCGCCGACGACCACCGCACCGATGGGCACGTCGCGGGGACCCGCCGTCGCCGCGACCGACAACGCGGCACGGATCAGGTCTTCGTCGCCGATCACCGACGGGGCTCGGTCATCCGTGGCGACCCGCTACGCCCGGCTCCGCCGCGCTTGCGATCGCCACGACCGCGCTCGCGATCACCGACCGATGCGGTCGATCACGGCCGACAACTGGTCGGCGAAGCCCATCTCCCGGGCGATGCGGCCGAGCTGCTCGTCCGCGTACAGGTCGGCCTCGTCGAGGATGACGCCCAGCACCGCCTCGGGCAGGCCGATATCGGACAGCAGCCCCAGGTCGCCCTCCTCGAAGGGGTCCGATTCCTCGAGGTCCTCAGGGTCGATGTCGGCGTCAAGTTTGTCCAGCACTTCGGCGGCGATGTCGTAGTCCAACGCCGCGGTGGCGTCCGACAGCAGCAACCGCGTCCCGGACGGCGCCGGGCGCACGATCACGAAGAACTCGTCATCCACGTCGAGCAGCCCGAACACGGCGCCGGAGCTGCGCAGCTCCCGCAGCTCGGTCTCGGCGGCCTTCAGGCTCGTCAGCGATTTGCGCGCCATCGGGGAACACCGCCACTGACCCTCTTCGCGCACGACCGCTACGCCGAAACCGTCCGGCGTATCGGCAGACAGGCCCTGGGCTGAGGCCCGTTGTGCTCCCATGGCCGCTTACGGTAGTCGCAGACGAGGCCCCCTGACCAGATGGAGCGAAACGCGGCAACGTCTGACCACACCGCGCCGCCGGATTGTGCCAACCTTGGTCTGTGGCTAGCCCTGTTTCTCGACCACCGGTGTGCGTGCTCGGGCTGGGGCTGATCGGCGGCTCGATCATGCGGGCCGCCACGGCCGCGGGCCGGCAGGTGTTCGGCTACAACCGGTCGGTGGAGGGTGCGCACGGGGCCACCGCCGACGGTTTCGACGCCAGCACCGACCTGACCGCCATGCTGACCCGCGCCGCTGACGCCGGCGCGCTGATCGTGCTGGCGGTGCCCATGCCGGCGATGGCCGGCATGCTCGCCCACATCGGCGAACTGGCCCCGAATTGCCCGTTGACCGACGTCACCAGCGTCAAACGGGCGGTGCTCGACGAGGTCGTCGCGGCCGGCCTGCGGCAGCGGTTCGTCGGCGGTCACCCGATGACCGGCACCGCTCACTCGGGTTGGGCTGCGGGCAACCCCGGCCTGTTCACCAGGGCGCCGTGGGTGGTCAGCGTGGACGACCACGTCGACCCGGTGGTGTGGTCGATGGTGATGACGCTGGCGCTGGATTGCGGCGCGGTTGTGGTGCCGGCCAAGTCCGACGATCACGACGCCGCGGCGGCCGCCATCTCCCACCTCCCGCACCTGCTGGCCGAGGCGCTGGCGGTCATCGGGGGGGAAGTCCCGCTGGCCTTCGCGCTGGCCGCCGGATCGTTCCGCGACGGGACAAGGGTGGCCGCCACCGCCCCGGACCTGGTGCGGGCGATGTGCGAGGGCAACGCCGACCAGCTGGTGCCCGCCGCCGACCGGGTCATCGAGCTGCTGAGCCGGGCCCGCGACTCACTGGTCGGGCACAAATCGGTGGCCGAACTCGTCGAGGCCGGGCACGCCGCCCGGACGCGCTACGACAGCTTCCCGCGTTCCGAGATCTTCCACGTCGTCATCGGCACCGAGAACTGGCGCGAGGAGTTGGCAGCCGCCGGCCGGGCGGGCGGGGTGATCAGATCCGCTCTGCCAAGCCTGGATAGTCGACGATGAAGCCCTCTTCGTCGACGCTCACGACGGTGTCGGCGACCGGGGAGCGCAGCTTGATGCCGTCGAGACCGCCCGAGCTGGTGTAGCTCACCAGGTCCGCGGTGATGGACATGTCAGGCAGGTTGACATAGACCACCGGCAACGTGACCGAGTCCGCCCGTTCGTGGAGGCCGAGCCTGCGGATGGGCAACGCGTTGAAGAACGGGCTGAACACCACGTCGCAGTCCAGGGCGCCGTTGTAGCCCGCGCGGCGCTCGCCCTGATGGTCGGTCACCAGCCACATGTTCTCTTCGTCACGGGCGATGGAGATCACACGTTCCCGCTCGGCCAGCGTGACGGTCATGCCGAGCCGCTTGGTGGCGCCGGTCTCATCGGTCTGCAGGTCGTAGTACGCCCCGAACGCCGGATTGGTTGCCGTTGCGGCCGCCACGATGCGGCCGTTGGCCTTGATTCTCTTGCCGGACACCTGAATTCGTACCGATTCCATCCGCGATACGTCCTGTGCACGCCAGGTGAGCATCGCCTGCCATACCCGCCGAGTCGAATCCGAGGAATCTGTGTTCACTCACCTACCGTAAATCGTCCCCCCAGCCGTGGCGTACCTGCCCGGCGCTCGCGGTTGCCGACGGTCTTGCGCAGGCGGTCGCCGCCCGGCACCGACGCCCACACCGCCAACGCCAGCAGCCCGTCGAGCGCCAACGCCAACACGGCCACCATCAAGGCGCCGACCAGGGCGAGGTGAAACTCGCGCTCCTTGATTCCGTCGATCAGGTATCTGCCCAGCCCGCCCAGACTGGCGTAGGCCGCGACCGTCGCGGTGGCAACCACCTGCAGCGTCGCGCTGCGCAACCCGCCCAGGATCAACGGCATCGCGTTGCGCGCCTCCACCCAGAGCACCTGGGCCTCCGTCATTCCCATCGCGCGGGCGGCGTCGACCACGGTCGGGTCCACGTTGGCGATTCCCGCATACGTGCCGGCCAGCAGCGCCGGGACACCCAACAGCATCAGGGCGACCAGTGGTGGCCCCAGGCCCAGCCCGAACAGCAGCGTTCCGAGCAACAGCACGCCCAGGGTCGGCAGTGCGCGAAGCCCGTTGACCGCGCCGACCACCAGCAGGGTGCCGCGACCGGTGTGTCCGATGATCAGCCCAGCGGGAACGGCGATCAGGGCCGAGGCGCCCACCGCGATCGCCGTGTACTCGAGATGCTCCAGGACACGCGCCGCCAGTCCGACCGGGCCCGTCCAGTTGTCGGCGGTCAACAGGTAGGTGACGGCGCGCTGCACGAAGTTCATCGCGCGCCACCCACGATCGGGGCCACCACCGACCGTCGGCGCGGGGTGCGCCCCGCGCGCTCCCACGGTGTGACCAACCGGCCGGCCACCACGATCAACGCGTCGATGACGATCGCCAGCGCGAAGAGCGCGATGATGCCCGCGAGGATCTGGTCGCTCTTGTTGGTCTGATAGCCCTCGGTGAACCAGGCGCCCAGGCCGCCGATGCCGATCACCGAACCCACCGAGACCATCGCGATGTTGGTGACCACCACCACCCGCAACCCGGCCACCAGGACCGGAACAGACAGCGGTAGTTCGACTTTCAGTATCCGGGCGAGCGGCGAGTAGCCGACCGCGGTCGCGGCGTCGCGCACCGGGGCCGGCACCGCGTCCAGCGCCTCGAGCACCGCCCGCACCAGCAACGCCGCGGTGTAGGCGGTCAGCGCGACCATCACATTGGCCTCGTCGAGGATCCGGGTCCCGATGATCATCGGCAACACCACGAACAGCGCCAGCGACGGGATGGTGAACACGACGCTCGCGGTTGCCGTCGTCAGCCGGCGCGCAAGCGGCGCGCGCTGCACCGCCGCGCCCAGTGGGACCGCGATCGCCAACCCGATCAGCACCGGCACCAACGACAGCCGCAGATGGACGAGAGTCAGCGCCCAGGCGCCGTCGAGGTGGGTGAGCAGGTAGTGCATCGCTCAGTCCCGCCGTCGGGCTGCCACCGCGTCCAGCACGTCGCCGGCCAGCACACCGCCGATGACCCGGCCGCCGTCGTCGACGGCGACGCCCATCCCCGACGGCGACGACAGCGCCGCGTCCAGCGCCTGGCTGAGATTTCCGCGGGGACGAAACAGCGAGCCGACGCCGCTCATGCTGTCGGACAACGAGGCACCCCCGCGATGACGGCGCAGCCCTTCGGTGTCGATCCAGCCCAGCGGCGCGCCGGCGCCGTCCACCACCACCGCCCAACCGTCTGCCGGGCAGGTATTGAGCAGGTCGCCCGCGGGGATGCGCTGCACGTCGTGGAGCGGCAGGCCGGCGGCATCGATGAGTTGCAGCCATCGGTAGCCGCGGCCCAGGCCGATGAACCTCGCCACGAAATCGTTGGCCGGGCGCGACAGCAGCCGCGCGGGGTCGTCGTACTGCTGCAACGACCCGGCCCGGAACACCGCGACCTTGTCGGCGAGCTTGAGCGCCTCGTCGATGTCGTGGGTGACGAAGACGATCGTCTTGCGCAATTCGCTTTGCAGGCGCAGGATTTCGTTCTGCAGATCGAGCCGGACGACGGGGTCGACGGCCGAGAACGGCTCGTCCATCAACAGGATGGGCGGGTCGGCCGCCAGTGCACGCGCCACGCCGACGCGTTGTTGCTCCCCGCCGGACAGCTGCGCGGGGTAGCGGCCGGCGAGCTTGGCGTCCAGCCCCACGCGTTCGAGCACCCCATAGGCGGCGGCGCGCGCCGACCGCCGGGATTGGCCCTTGAGCACCGGAACCGTTGCGACGTTGTCGATCACCCGAAGGTGCGGCATCAGTCCGGCGTGCTGGATGACGTAGCCGATGCCGAGGCGCAGCCGCACCGGGTCGAGGGTGGACACGTCCACCCCGTCGACGGTGATTGCGCCGGCCGTCGGCTCGATCATCCGGTTGATCATGCGCAGCGCCGTGGTCTTGCCGCTGCCCGACGAACCGACGAAGACGGTCAACTTCCCAGTCGGAACGGTCAGGCTCAACCGGTCCACCGCGGTGGTCCCGTCGGCGAAGGCCTTGCTGACGTCGTCGAAAACGATCATTGCCCGACCGGGTGATTGAAGCCGTTGTCCCGCAGCCATTTCCGGGCGGCCTGATCCGGATCAACGCCGGAGTTTCCCGCCACGGCGGCGTTGAGTCCGGCCACCCCCGCGGTGGTCAGCCTCGCCGACACGGCATCCAGCACCTCCTTGAGCCGGTCCGACTTCTTCTGCGAGTTGACCAGCGGCACGATGTTACCGGCCAAGAAGTTGTGCGCGGGGTCTTCGAGCACCACCAAATGGTTCTGCGGGATGGCCGGTGACGTGGTGAAAACGTTTGCGGCGTTGACCCTTCCCTCGACCAAGGCGCGCACCGTTACCGCGCCGCCGCCGTCGTCGATCGCGACGAAGTCGCCGGGGCTGATGTCGAGTCCGTACTTCTGCCGCAACCCCGGCAGGCCGGCCGGCCGCGTCGCGAACGCCGAGGGTGCGCCGAACCTCACGTCCGCCGAATAGGCCGCCAGGTCGGCGATTGTCTTCAGCTTCCAGGCATTAGCCGTCCCACCGGTCACGGTCACGGTGTCGGTGTCGGAGGCCGGCGAGGGCGTCAGGATCGCCAGATCCCCCGGAAGTTTGTGGTCGAGCTCCAACTCGACGGCGTCCAGTACGGTCGCCGTCGACTCGGGCGCGAAATAGAGCAGCAGGTTGCCGATGTACTCGGGCACCAGGTCGATGGAATGGTCTTTCAGCGCGGGGATATAGGTCTCCCGGCTGCCGATCCCCATCCGCCGGCCCACCTCGAATCCGTTGGCCTGCAACGCTTGTGCGTAGATCTCGGCGATGATGTGTGATTCCGGGAAGTCGCCGGACCCCACGACGATTGACTTCGGGCTGCGGACGGCGCCGCCCAGCGGGTCGGAGCTACTGCACGCCGATAGGACGCAGATCGCCGTGAACCAGACCGTCGCTTGGATCATCGCGCGGTGCGCGCGCGACGGCATCCCCATACCGCTGACATTAACGGCAGAACCGCGCGGGCGCCGGGACCCGGCGGGCCGGTTGCGCGGTTTGGTTTCATTCTTTGCCCGATGGGACAAAGATGACACCATGAGCAGCCACACCCCTGCCTCGCCCAGCCAGCCGCCCGCCAAGCCCGCCGCGGCGCCCGAACCGGGCAAGGCGCCCAGGGAACCGGCGATCGGGTTCACCCGCGCCGGTGCGCTGTGGTCGTCCCTGATCGGCGGCTTCCTGATCCTGATTCTGTTGCTGATCTTCATCACTCAGAACACGGTGGAGACGCCCTTTACGTTCTTGGGCTGGCACTGGAGGCTGCCGCTGGGGGTGGCCATCCTGCTGGCGGCCGTGGTGGGCGGGCTGATCACTGTGGCCGTCGGCACCGCGCGGATCCTTCAGCTACGGCGGGCGGCGAAGAAGCACCACGCGGCCTCGCGCAAGGGTTAGCGCGCCGCGGGCGCGCCTCAGCGGGGCAGCTTGGCCAGCTCCGCCAGCCCGCGGGAGATCAGCGGCGCCACGACCTCCGGTGTGTGGTCGGTGTCCAGCCCGCGCGCCTGGTCCGACATCCGTCTGCGGAAGTCGATGCCCGCGGCGATGATCGCGAGCTTGAAGTAGGCCAGCGCCATGTAGAACTCCCAATGCGCCAGCGGCAGCCCGGCCACGAGTGAATACCGGTCGGCCAACTCGTCGGCCGTCGGCAGCAGCGGCGACGTCCACGCGGCCTGGGCGTTGACGATCAGGTCCAGCGCGGGGTCGCGGTACACGCACATCAGCGCCGCGTCGGACAGCGGGTCGCCGAGGGTGGACAGCTCCCAGTCGACCACGGCGCGCACCTTCGTCGGGTCGTCGGCGTCCAGGATGGTGTTGTCGATCCGGTAGTCGCCGTGCACGATCGACGTGCGGCTCTGCTGGGGAATGGCTTCCTGCAGACCGGCATGCAGGCGCTCGACGTCGGCGTCACGGCGGTCGTCGGGCAGCCGCACCAACGCCCACTGCGAGCCCCACCGCCGCACCTGGCGCTCCAGGTACCCGCTGGGCTTGCCGAAGTCCGCCAGGCCCACGGCCGCGGGGTCGACGTTGTGCAGATCGACGAGGACCCGGATCAGCGAGTCGACGCAACCCTCGATGACGGTGTGGCTGAAAGCTTCCAGCTGGGCGCGGCGGCGCACCACCTGACCGGCGACGAATTCGACGATCTGAAACGGCGCACCCAGCACGGATTGGTCCTCGCACAGCGCGATCGCGCGCGCCACGGGGACGGGTGTGTCCCACAGCGCGGCGACCACCCGGTACTCGCGCGCCATGTCGTGCGCCGACGGGGTCAGCCCGTGCAGAGGCGGGCGCCGCACCAGCCAGCTGGTCGCGTCGTCGTAGACCCGGAACGTCAGATTGGACCGCCCACCGGAGATGAACTCCGCGCGCAACTCGCCCTCGCGTCCGATACCCAGCGAGCGCAGGTAGGCGTCCAGCGAGGCCAGGTCGAGCCCTTCGAGTTGGTCAGCTGAAGTCACCGGACTTGTTTACCACCGCCACAGGGCGGTCCGGCTCACCACCGCTGATTTCGCGGCAGCAGGTCCCACACGTGCTCGACCCCGTTGACCCCCGCGACCGTCGCCTGGCCTGATCGCGAGAACAGCAGCCGGGTGATCGAGGCGTAGTCGACCGGAAAGGACAACAGGCGGGACGTCCCCAGGATCTGGTGCAGCAGGACGTTGATCACGCCGCCGTGGCTGAACACCGCGACGGTGGCCTCGGGGTCGGCGGCGGCGACGAGGTCGTCGACGGCCGCGCGCACCCGCGCCAGGAAGGCGTCCTCGTCGACCGCGCTCGGCAGGTGGCCTTGGGCCAGGCGCGCCCACTCCTCGGGCATCTCCTCGCGGATCTGCTCGACGGGGATGTAGAGCGGAAGGTCGCGGTCGTATTCAGCGAATCGGTCGTCGATCTCTACCGCTAGCTCCCGCGCCGCCGCGACCGGTTCGGCGGTCTGGACCGCGCGCCGCTGGGGGCTGCTCACCACCCGGGAGATGGGAAACCGGTCCAGCGCCTTGGGTAGCCGCTCGATCTGCGCCAATCCCTCGTCCGACAGGTGCGGGTCGGAGCCCTGCCCGTGTTCGCTGCGCAATGGCAGCGCGTGCCGGACCAGAAGCAATTGCATGTGTTCGTTCCTGTCTGTGGTTGGCGCGACGTGTTCATTCAATGCACGCGGACCGGCCGCCGCAAAACGGGGGCGCGGCGACGGCCGCCGCAGGGCCCGGGGGTTTCTGCTCGCCGCGACAAGCCGGACTGATCCGAAAGCCCCGCGCCTACGCCCCGGAGAATGCTATTCTCCGCACAGAGAGCGAGGTGTGCGGATGGCGACGGTAGGCCAGGCCCAGTTGGAAGCGGGCGTTGTTGCGCGTTGGCTGGACGCGAACGATGCGCCGGGAAACGGCGAGGAGCCGCGGCTGGAGCAGCTGAAGGGCGGTTCGCAGAACACGCTGTACCTGCTCGAGCGCGGCGGCGAGCGGATGGTGTTGCGCATGCCCGGCGCCCGCGCCGACGCCGCGCGCATCGACGGCTTGCTGCGCGAGATCCGGCTGGTGCGCGCGCTGTCCGGCACCGACGTCCCGCATGCGGCGCTGATCGCCGCCGACGACACCGGTGCCGTGCTCGGCATGCCGTTCTACGTCATGCAGGCCATCGACGGGTGGAGCCCGATGGACGGCGGATGGCAGCCGCCGTTCGACACCGACCTGAATGCCCGACGCGGGCTGGCCGTCGAACTCGTCGAAGGCGCGGCCAAGCTGGGCCGGGTGGATTGGCGCGCACAAGGTCTCGAGGGTTTCGGCCGCCCGGACGGATTCCACGACCGGCAGGTGGATCGCTGGCTGGCGTTCCTCGACGCCTACAAGGTGCGCGAGCTGCCCGGCCTGGACGTGGCCGCGGACTGGCTGCGAAACAACCGGCCCGCGCGCTACCGGCCCGGCATCATGCACGGCGACTACCAGTTCGCCAACGTGATGTTCGCCCACGACGCGCCGGCGCGGCTGGCCGCGATCGTGGACTGGGAGATGACGACGGTCGGCGATCCGCTGCTGGATTTGGCGTGGTGCCTGCTGGGCTACGACGGCGAAGAGCCGCGCGCCGACGGCTTCTATCTGGACATGCGCGGCATGCCCAGCCGGAGCGAATTGCTCCGGCATTACGAGACGGTCAGCGGGCTTTCCACCGAGAACATCGACTACTACCTGGTGCTGGCGAATTGGAAGCTCGGCATCGTGCTGGAAAAGACCTACGCTGCCGGGGTGCGCACCGGAAAGGTCGACCCCAAGGTCCAAGACGCCTTCGGGACGATGATCCCGCAGCTGATCGCGACGGCGGCCGAGCTGGCCCGCTCGTTGCCCTCCGGGGCCCACTGAAATGGGTTATGCCGACCAGCTTTTCGATCTCACGGACCGGGTCGTGCTGGTCACCGGGGGCAGCCGCGGGCTGGGCCGCGAGATGGCGTTCGCGGCAGCACGCTGCGGCGCCGACGTCGTGATCGCCAGCCGCAACATCGACAACTGCGTGGCCACCGCCAAGGAGATCCAGGCCGAAACCGGCCGCTCCGCTTTGCCGTATCAGGTGCACGTCGGCCGCTGGGACCAGCTCGACGGGCTGGTCGAGGCGACCTATGACCGATTCGGCAAGGTGGACACGCTGATCAACAACGCCGGCATGTCACCGCTGTACGACAAGCTGACCGACGTCACCGAGAAGTTGTTCGATGCGGTCGTCAACCTCAACCTCAAGGGCCCATTCCGGTTGTCGGCCTTGGTGGGCGAGCGAATGGTCGCGGCCGGGCGAGGATCCATCATCAACGTGAGCACGGCCGGGTCGCTGCGCCCGACGCCGGACATCGTCCCCTACGCCGCCGCCAAGGCCGGGCTCAACGCGATGACCGAGGCACTGGCGAAGGCGTTCGGGCCATCCGTGCGGGTCAACACGCTGATGGCCGGGCCCTTTCTCACCGACGTGAGCAAGGCCTGGGACCTCGAGGCGGCCCAGAGCAAGCCGTTTGGACACCTGGCGCTGCAGCGCGCCGGGGAACCGGCCGAAATCGTCGGGGCAGCATTGTTTTTGGCATCCGACGCGTCCAGTTTCACCACCGGCTCGATCCTGCGCGCCGACGGCGGTATCCCCTGACGTGGCGCGTCGCCACCTATGACCGCTGCCCAATGAACGAATAGGAGCATTCGAATGTCCTGGGACTTCTCCACCGAACCGGAATTCCAGCACAAGCTCGACTGGGTCCGCGACTTCGTCCACCACGAGGTGGAACCCCTCGAGGTGCTGTTCCCGGGTTGCGAGTTCCTGCCGCTGAACGACGAGCGCCGGCGGATCGTCGATCCGCTCAAGCAGCAGGTGCGCGACCAGGGGTTGTGGGCACCACACCTTGGCCCCGAACTCGGCGGACAGGGCTTCGGCGCGGTCAAGCTGACGTTGATCAACGAAATCCTGGGCCGCAGCCCGTGGGCGCCGATCGTGTTCGGCACGCAGGCGCCCGACACCGGCAACGCGGAGATCATCGCCCGCTTCGGAACGCAGCAGCAGAAGGACCGCTATCTCGCCGGGCTGCTGTCCGGGGAGATCTTCTCCTGCTTTTCCATGACCGAACCGCAGGGCGGCGCCGACCCGCGGGTCTTCCGGACGCGCGCCTTCCGCGACGGCTCGGAAAAAGACGGGGACTGGGTGATCACCGGGCGAAAGTACTTCTCCTCCAACGCCTCCGTGGCCTCGTTCTTCATCGTCGTCGCGATCACCGACCCCGACGTGCCGGTCCACCGCGGCGCGTCGACGTTCCTGGTGCCGGCTGGTACCGAAGGCCTGACCATCGAGGCCACCCATCATCTGGTGGGGGCGCTGCCGCACGAACCCGGGCATTCGCTGGTGCACTACGACGGGGTGCGCGTGCCGTCGGACGCGCTGCTGGGTGAACCGGGCCAGGGGTTCATGATTCTGCAGACCCGGCTGGCCGGCGGGCGGCTGCATCACGCGATGCGGTCGATCGGGGTGGCCCAACGCGCGGTGGAGATGATGGCCCGTCGCGCGAAAAGCCGTTTCACTCAAGGAAGTTCGCTGGCCGACAAACAGCTGGTGCAGGCGTTCGTCGCCGACTCGTACACCGAGCTGATGCCGTTCCGGCTGGCGGTCCTGCACGCGGCGTGGCTGATCGACACTGCCGGCGAACACGCGGCCCGCGCCGAGATCGGCGCCTGCAAGATCCTGGCGTCACAAGTGCTCAAATCGATTGGGCTGCGGGCGATCCAGGTGCACGGCGCACTCGGCACCACCGACCAGCTTCCGCTGGTCAACGTGCTGCTCGGCGGCGTGGCGCTGGGCCTGGCCGACGGGCCGACCGAGGCCCACAAGGTCAACCTGGCCCGGCTGCTGCTCAAACACTACGAGGCCGAGGACCCCGAGTGGCCCAGTGAGCTGCTGGACATCCGCCGGGAGGCCGCGCGCACCAAGTACGGCGACCTCATCGACCGCGTTCCGGCGCTGCCCGATTCGCCGTGAGCAGCCGGGTGACCGCGGCGGTCGAGCGGGCGCTCGACGACCGCCAGCGGGAGGCCACCGAGGAGGTGGAGCGCATCCTGGCCGCCGCGGTGCGCGTCATGGAACGGGTGGCGCCGGAACCACCGCGGGTCAGCGACATCGTCGCCGAGGCCGGCACGTCGAACAAGGCGTTCTACCGCTATTTCGCCGGCAAGGACGATCTCATCCTGGCCGTCATGGAGCGCGGCGTCGGCATCGTGGTGTCCTACCTCGAGCACCAGATGGCCAAGGAGAGCGAGCCGCGCGAGCGGGTCGCTCGCTGGATCGAGGGCACGATGGCGCAGGTCGCCGACCCGCACCTGATCAGCATGAGCCGCGCGGCGGCGGGCCAGATGTCACCCCGCACCAATTGGTCGGCGGTCGATCAGGAGATGCTGCGGCCGCTGCGCGACCTGCTCGTCGAACCCGTTGCGGCGCTGGGCAGCAGCGACGTCGAGCGCGACGTCGAGGCGGTGTTCAGTTGCACGGCCGCGACCATGCGGCGATACGTGGGGTCTGCCGACCGGCCCGGGTCCGACGACATCACCCACCTGGTCGGATTCTGCCTGCGCGGTCTGGGGGTCGGCTGATGCGCGCGGTGGTCTGCCGTTCCTATGGCACACCGGAAGACCTGGTTCTCGAGGACGTCGACGAGCCGGTCCCGGCCCCCGGGCAGCTGCTGGTGCGCGTGCACGCCGCCGCCGTGAATTTCCCCGACGTGCTCTTCATCGCCGGCAAATACCAGGTCAAGATCCCGCCGCCGTTCATACCGGGCAACGAGATCGCCGGCGAGGTGATCGCCACCGGCGAGGGCGCGCCGTTCGAGCCGGGGCAGCGAGTGGCCGGAACCACCTTCGGGGCATTCGCCGAACGCGCACTGCTGGACGCGAGCCAGGCGGCGCTCATCCCCGACGACGCGGACTTCGCGTCGGCCGCGGCCTTCGGCGTGACGTACCGCACCGCGTATCACGCGCTGCGCTCGACCGCCGCGGTGGCAGAAGGGGATTGGGTCGTCGTGCTGGGCGCCGCGGGCGGTGTGGGGCTGGCCGCGGTCGACCTGGCCGTCGCCATGAGGGCCCGGGTGCTGGCCGCGGCGTCGAGCCCCGAGAAGCTCGACCTGTGCCGGCGACGCGGCGCCGAGGCGACCGTCGACTACGACCGGGAGGACTTGAAGGCGCGCATCCGCGAGCTCACCGGCGACGCCGCCCGGGTGGTCATCGATCCGGTCGGCGGGCCGTACGCCGAGCCGGCGCTGCGCGCGCTGGCGCGCGGCGGCACCTTCGTCACTCTGGGCTACGCCGCGGGTTCCATACCGGCGATCCCGCTCAATCTCGTTCTGCTCAAGGACATCTGCGTGCGTGGCATGGAGATCCGCACCTTCATGACCGACCATCCCGACCAGGCCGTCCGCGACATGCGGGAATTGTCGGAGATGTTCGCCGCCGGCACGATCCGCCCGTACATCGGTGCGCGATTCCCGCTGTCCGAGACCGCGGCCGCGCTGCGGCACGTGGCCGACCGCAAGGTGTTGGGCAAGGTCGTCATCGACGTATGACGCGGTGTGGCGCCGAGATTGCCGCCATGGTCGTGAAATCCAGGTCCGGAGCAGCCGTCAGGGCAATCTCGACGTCAGGGCGTGACGATGTTGAAGCTCGGGTCGGGTTGGTCCAGCGCACCCAGGAGGGCCTGTAGCGCCGCCTGGTCGCCGGATATCTGCAGGCCCGGGGAGGTGAAGTCGCCCAGCGCCGCGGCCAGCAACCGGGACTTGCCGTCCAGCTGCACCGTGACGGTCGCCGTCGCGGGTTGGGCCGGAGCCTTGCGGTAGACGAGCACCCCGTTGCGCAGGGTGAGCCGGTAGTTGGCGGCCAGATCGGTGAAGGCGATGTCGACGGCGAGGTCGAGATCCCAGCTGCGTGGCCCGTCGACCCGGATGGCGAGGCTGTCGAAGATCTGTTCGGGGGTCAGCTGGGACAACATGGTGGGCGACGCGACCTGAGCCGCCGTGCCGAAGTTTCCGTTCCGCAATTCGGTTGCGCCGCTGAGGAAGAAGTTGCGCCACGTTGCGTTCTCGGCGCCGTAGGCCAGCTGCTCGAGCGTGTCGGCGTACAACGCACGAGCGTCGGCATGGTCGCTGTCGGCGAAGACGGCATGGTCGAGAAGGGTTGCCGCCCACCGGAAGTCGCCGGAGTCGAACGCCGTCCGGGCCAGCTGAACAACTCGGTCGATGCCGCCCATCGCCTCGACATAGCGGGGAGCGAGGGCCTCCGGCGGATGCGGCCACAGCCTGGCCGGGTTGCCGTCGAACCAGCCCATGTAGCGCTGGTAGACGGCCTTCACGTTATGGCTGACCGAGCCGTAATACCCGTGGGTGTGCCAGGCGCGCTCGAGCGCCGGCGGCATCCGGAACATCTCCGCGATCTCGACGCCGGTGTAACCCCGGTTGAGCAGCCGCAGCGTCTGGTCGTGCAGGTAGGCATAGAGGTCGCGCTGCAGCGAGAGAAATTCGACGATGTTCTCCCTGCCCCAGGTGGGCCAGTGATGCGACGCGAACACCACGTCGGCGCGGTCGGCGAAGGTGTCGATCGCCTCGGTGAGGTAACCGGACCAGGCGTGCGGGTCGCGCACCAGGGCGCCGCGCAGGGTCAGCAGGTTGTGCAGGTTGTGGGTGGCGTTCTCGGCCATGCACAACGCGCGGAAACGCGGGAAGTAGAAATGCATTTCGGCGGGTGCCTCGGTGCCGGGAGCCATCTGGAACTCGATCTCCACGCCGTCGATGGTGTGCCTCTCGCCGGTCTCGCGGACGTCGATGGTGGGGACGATGATCGCCACCTCGCCGGTGGACGTGGCCTGGCCCAGCCCGCAACCGACCTGGTCCTGCGGCCCGCGGGGCAGCAACGTGCCGTACATGTAGGTCGCCCGCCGCGTCATGGCCGGGCCGGCGTAGACGTTCTCCCGGACAGCGTGCTCGGCAAAGCCTTCCGGCGCCAGCACGTCCACCGCGCCGGCGTCCAGGTCCGCCTGTGTGGTGACGCCCAGCACGCCGCCGAAGTGGTCGACGTGGCTGTGGGTGTAGATCACCGCGACGACGGGGCGCTCGCCGCCGCGGTGGGCGCGATACAACGCCAGCGCCGCCGCCGCGACCTCGGTGGACACCAACGGGTCGATGACGATGACGCCGGTATCGGTCTCGACGAACGTGACGTTCGAGATGTCGAAGCCACGGACCTGGTAGATGCCGGGAACCACTTCGTAGAGGCCCTGTTTGGCGGCCAGCGTCGACTGCCGCCACAGGCTCGGGTGCACCGACGCCGGCGCCTGACCACCGAGGAAGGAGTAGGCGTCGTTGTCCCACACCACCCGGCCGTCGGCCGCCTCGATGACGCACGGGGACAGGGCGGCGATGAACCCGCGATCGGCGTTGCGGAAGTCCGCATCGTCATCGAATGGCAGCGCGTGTGCGCGGTGCGCCGCCTCGATGACCGCGGTGGGGGGTTTGTGCTGCACGCCAATACATTGCCACCAACGCGCCATTCCGCGAAGCCGTTCCACCGCATCCTGTCCAGTGATCAACGGACACAGAAACAATTCGCCCGAATGCTAGATGTTCGGCCCAGTTAACCCGCATACTGCCCCAGACGGCCCTCAATGCCGAGGGTCGCAACTTTCGGGCAAAGGAGAACACGTGAAGCGTGGACTGACGGTCGCGGTGGCTGGAGCGGCAATTCTGGCCGCCGGAGTCTCCGGCTGTTCAAGCAGCAAGCAGCCTTCGGGCGGTTCGGGCACCAGCTCGGCCGTGAACACCTCGGCGGGCGCCGCCAGCGGAACCAAGGTCCTGATCGACGGCAAGGACCAGAACGTGAGCGGCTCGGTCGTGTGCACGTCCGCGGGCGGCACCGTCAACATCGCGATCGGTGGCGCAGCCACCGGCATCGCCGCCGTGCTCACCGACGCCAACCCGCCGCAGGTGAAATCCGTTGGCCTGGGCAACGTCAACGGCGTGACGCTCGGATACACGTCCGGAACCGGCCAGGGCAACGCCTCCGCCGAGAAGAACGGCAACAGCTACAAGATCACCGGAACGGCCACCGGGGTCGACATGGCCAACCCCATGCAGCCCGTGAACAAGCCGTTCGAGATCGACGTCACCTGCTCTAGCTAGCCGAGCTCGCGGGCGGTTGCCACCCGTTGAGTGGCAACCGCACCGTGAACTCGGTATGACCGGGTGAGCTGTTCACCCTGATCGTCCCGTTGTGGGCCTTGACCACCGCGGACACGATCGCCAGACCCAGCCCCGTGCTGCCGCCCTTGCGGGAGCGCGAGGTATCACCGCGGGCGAACCGCTCGAACACCTCCGATTGCAGCGCCGCCGGGATGCCGGGCCCGTTGTCGATCACCTGCAGCACGGTGTGTTCCGGCTCGGTACTCAACCGCGTCGTCACGACCGTGCCCGCGCCGGTGTGCAATCGGGCGTTGGCGAGCAGGTTGGTCAGCACCTGGTGGAGCCGGGCCGCGTCACCGGTGACGATCACGGGCTCCTCCGGCAGGTCGAGTTCCCACTGATGGTCGGGCCCGGCGACATGCGCGTCGTTGACCGCGTCAACGGCCACCCGTGACAAATCGACCGGCTCGCGTTCCAACGGCCGGCCGGAGTCCAGGCGGGCCAGCAGCAGCAGATCCTCGACCAGCCGCGTCATCCGTTCCGTCTCAGAGGCCACCCGGCTCATCGCGTGCGCCACCGCCTCGCGGTCGTCACCCATGCGTTGGGTGAGTTCGGTGTAGCCGCGGATCGCGGCCAGGGGCGTGCGCAGCTCGTGGCTGGCGTCGGCGACGAATTGGCGGACCCGCGTCTCGCTGGCCTGCCGCGCCGACAGGGCGGACGCGATGTGGTCCAGCATCCGGTTGAGGGCCGAGCCGAGCTGGCCCACCTCGGTGGAGGGGTTGGCATCGGACTCGCGCACCCGGACCGGCAGCTGGACCTCACCGCGGTCCAGCGGCAGGTCGGCCACCTTGCTCGCGGTCTGCGCGACCCGGCGCAGCGGTGCCAGCGCCCGGCGGATGATCACGACCCCGGCGATCGTCGCGGCGGCCAAGGCGATCACGGTGACGATCCCGAAGATGATCAGCATCCGGATCAGGGTGGCGTCGACGTTGGACATCGACAGGCCGGTGACGATCGTGTCGCCCCCGTTCCGGCTCGGGGCCGCGACCACCCGATATCGGCCGAGGCCATCCAGGTCGACGGTGACCGGTGCGCGACTGGAGGCGACCTGTTCCAGTTGGTTCTGGGCCGTCGGGGTCAGCGCGGCGCGGGTGCCGCTGCTGGTCAGGTAGCCCGCGTCGACGGTCTTCCCGTGATTGACGACCGCGGCCACCATGCCCGCCGGCTGACCGGGGGCGTCGAGAAATCGCGGGCCGGGGCCCGGCCGCGGATAGAAGGAGTGCTCGTGGCGCCAACCCGGGCGGTTCGGTTCGGGATACATCAGCGCCGAGCGGAACGATGTGCCGGCGAGCTGCCCGTCGAGCTGCTTGACCAGGTGGTGGTTGAGCGCCAGTTCGGTCGCCGCGGTGATGCCGACGCACACGATGGCCAGCACCACGATCTGTCCGACCAGCAGCCGCAGCCGCAGCGACCAGGCCCGCCGCGGGTTAGCGGGCCGGCTTGAGGACATAACCCGCGCCACGCAGCGTGTGGATCATGGGGTCGCGACCGTTGTCGATCTTCTTGCGCAGATAGGAGATGTAGAGCTCGACGATGTTGGACCGGCCGCCGAAGTCATAGCTCCACACCCGGTCGAGGATCTGGGCCTTGCTCAGCACCCGCTTGGAGTTGCGCATCATGAACCGCAGCAGCTCGAACTCGGTGGAGGTCAACGCGATCGGTTCGCCGGCCCGGGTGACCTCGTGGCTGTCCTCGTCGAGCACCAGGTCGCCGACGACCAGCTGGGCGCCGCTGTCCAGCGTGGTCACGCCGGTGCGCCGCAGCAGCGCGCGCAGCCGCAGCACCACCTCTTCGATGCTGAACGGCTTGGTGACGTAGTCGTCGCCGCCCGCGGTCAGCCCGGCGATGCGGTCTTCCACCGCATCCTTGGCCGTCAGCAGCAGCACCGGAAGCTGCGGGTTCTCTTCACGCAGCTTGTGCAGGACGTCGAGCCCGCTCATGTCGGGCAGCATCACATCGAGGACGACCACATCTGGGCGCTGGGCCCGGGCGGCGGCGATAGCCGATGCCCCGTCGCCGGCGGTGGCGATGTTCCACCCCTCGTACCGCAGCGCCATGGACACCATCTCAGCCAGGACGGACTCGTCGTCCACGACCAACACGTTGATCGGATTGCCGTCCGCGCGGCACATGACAACCCGCTCGACGGAGGCTCGGGGCTGTGTCACAGGTTCCAGTATGCGCAGCGCGCTGAGCCGCCGCTATGGCCTGGCTTTGCGTGACCTGTGAACGGGATCGCGCGGCCGCCCGGCAGTCGCGCGATCCCGTTTTCCGGCGTGGTGGCTAATACCAATAGCGCCGGCCGGCGACTGGACGACCGATCGAACCCATGATCCACAACACGGCGCCGATGACCAAGACCACGACACCGATTTCCCACAGCAATGGGACACTGAATACAAACCCGAGAATAAGCAGGACTACGCCCAAGACAATCATCACAACTCCTTTTAGGTGAGGGGTAGTAGAACACCAGGCATTGAACTGGGCTGCGGAACATGGCAGTCCTTGACTTTCGGGTTGACGCCCCCGTAATTCAAAGGCCCCGCAATGACGGTCAACGCAATGTTTCCCGCCGTGACACAGCTGGTCGAGTCACCTTTGAAGTAGTCGCGTTGCCATGCCGCGAACACCCCGATGAGCAGCCATACCAGGGCAATGGTGCCGATGATTCCGCTGCCACGCATAGTGACCTCCAATGTGGTCGAGAAAAATTTCTCGTGGACGATAGTTACCCATTGGACTTATGTCTAAACATTCGCCGCGGCTGAATTCGGCAGTGCGCCAGCGGAGCCCGGGGAGCGAATCGAAGTGGTTTGACGCGCTAGCTAACGCCGCTGCGCGGAGACATACAGGGTGGGCGGCATCGCGGACTCTGCGTCCTGCGGAACGCTGCGACCGTAGCGAGCCATCAACTCGGCGAACGTCGCCGTGGCGACGTCCCAGCCACGCTCCCGCAACCAGGCGTCGACGGGGGTGCGCTCCTCGGGATACCAGAGGTCGTCGAAGTCGGTGATCTCGGAATCGACCAGCTTGGCCGCCGCGGCCCGCATGCGCCGCATGTCCTCACGCTGGCGCTGGACCAGGTCGGGGTCGGTGAACCCGGCGCCCGGCACGTTGGAGGCCAGCCGGCTGCCGTCGGCGCTGAGCGAATGGATGCGCTGGAACAACAGGTCCTGGCCCTGCGCCGGCAGGTAACGCACCAGGCCCTCGGCCGACCAGGCGGCAGGCCGCGACGCGTCAAACCCCGCCTCCTGCAACGCCTTCGGCCAGTCCTGGCGCAGGTCGATGGGCACGTTGACCAGCCGCGCCCTGGGCTGCGCGTCGTGCTCGCTCAGCGTGGTGGATTTGAAGTCGAGGACCTTGGGCTGATCGAGCTCGTAGACGACCGTGCCGTCGGGCCACGGCAGCCGCCAGGTGCGCGCGTCCAGGCCGGCGGCCAGGATCACCACCTGACGTACGCCGGAGTCGGCCGCGCCCAGGAAGAACTCATCGAAAAAGGCTGTCCGCGTGGCCATGAAGTCGATCATCAGCTGGATGCGCGTGCCGACCTCGGGCTCGAGCTCCACCGCCTTGGCCAGCAGCGCGGGATCGGCATAGATGCTCCACATGCCTTCGCCGGCCGCGTCCACGAACACGCGCGCGAACGGGTCGTTGATGAGCGGATTCTCGCTCTCCGTCTCGGCGGCCCGCGCCGCCGCGACGCCAAGTGCGGTGGCTCCCACGCTTTGGGTGATGTCCCAGGAATCGTTGTCGGTACGCGGCATCGCCAGTTCCCTTCCAGGCGCGAGATTCAGTTAGTTGCCCACACTATTGTTCCAGGCTCCGCCGCCCGGAGCCCGTTCGCGGCGGTGGCCTACGCTTTTTCCCAGACGGCCCACAGGGTTGCAGCAAAGGAGCTGGCATGGACGAGATCGGTATCGGCTGAACGTGGATGCCGTGAACCTGGACGCCGTCGCGGCCTGGATGTCCGAGCGGGGACTCGGCGAAGGGCCGCTGGAGGACGTCACCACCGTCACCGGCGGAACCCAGAACGTCATGATCCGGTTCACCAGGGCCGGCCGGCCGTACGTGTTGCGCCGGGGACCGCGGCACCTGCGCCCCCGGAGCAACAGCGTCATCCTGCGGGAAACGAAAGTCCTTGCCGCCCTGGCCGGTTCCGACGTGCCGCACCCCCACCTGATCGCCGCTTGCGAGGACCCCGGCGTGCTGGGCGACGCGGTCTTTTACCTGATGGACCCGGTCGAGGGATTCAACGCCGGGGAGGGACTGCCGCCGTTGCATACGGGTGATCCCAGCGTGCGGCACGGCATGGGCCTTTCGATGGCCGACGCGCTGGCAAAGCTGGGCGCCGTTGACCATGTCGCCGTCGGTCTGGGCGATTTCGGCAAGCCGGAGGGCTTCCTGGAACGCCAGGTCCCGCGCTGGCTGTCCGAACTGGACTCCTACAGCGAGTACGAGGGCTACCCCGGGCCGCAGATCCCGGGAATCGGGGAAGTGTCGGCCTGGCTGGAACGCCACCGACCGGCAACGTGGACACCCGGGATCATGCACGGCGACTACCACGCCGCCAACGTGATGTTCTCCAACACCGGCCCGGATGTGGTCGCGATCGTCGACTGGGAGATGTGCACGATCGGGGACCCGCTGCTGGATCTGGGCTGGCTGCTGGCGACCTGGCGCCAGCCCGACGGGTCCAGCGTGTTCAGCCACGCCCTGGGCGGGCAGGACGGGCTGGCCAGCACCGACGAGCTTTTCCAGCGCTACGCGGCCAACACCACCCGCGACCTCTCGCACATCACCTGGTACACGGTGCTGGCGTGCTTCAAGCTGGGCATCGTCATCGAAGGCACGCTCGCCCGGGCCTGTGCAGGCAAGGCCGAGAAAGAGGTCGGCGATCAATTGCACGCGGCCACTGTTCACCTCTTCGAGCGCGCGTTGGGCCTGATCGAGAGCGTGCCCTGATCCACTAGCGTCTCCCTTCGCGCCGCCCTACCCCGAAGACGCGGCCCGTTCGGGGTCCGTTCGGGGGCCACTAGATCCTCGGCCTCCTCCCGAGCGGATTTGAACCCCCGAACCTACTGATCCATAAGGGCTGGTGCGTTCGCAGCCGTCTGCCGTCAACGGCTCGAGCGTTATCCGTTGCGACGCATCGGCTACCGCGCGCTTTACGTTCCGTTAAATACCGCGTTCCAAATCGGCCATTGCCCTGTCAACAACAGGCCATTGGTGCAACCATCTTCTGATGGGTGAAAGCGATGCCGCCCAAGCCGTCGAGCTGATCCGGGCTCTGTGCGAGGTGCTGGACAAAATGACCCGCCAGCTGACCTGGCTGGAAGTCCGCGGCGCCGGGGCCGAAGCGACCGCCCTGCACCGGGACATCGCCGAAGCGCGGGCGCACATCAACCGGCTACAAAGCCGATACCTCAAGAGCTCCCCCACGCGCCAGTTCGCTTAGCAGGCCTGGCGGGCGATGCCGCGCAGGCTCCGGAGCCGCACAGATTTTCGTCTCACTAGACCGCTTCGGCGCTCGGGAACTCCGGTCTCAAGGACCAGGCGAAGATGAAATGTCGAGCGTCAACGAACGTCATACCGGTGATGAGCGCGCCCGAAGGGATTCGAACCCCTAACCTTCTGATCCGTAGTCAGATGCTCTATCCGTTGAGCTACGGGCGCCCGTGTGTTCAGTTGTCTTGCGTGGTGTTCCTTGGCGGAGGCGAGAGGATTTGAACCTCCGGTCCCCTTTGAGGGGGACAACTCATTAGCAGTGAGCCCCATTCGGCCGCTCTGGCACGCCTCCCTTGGACTGTTCGAGGGTACCCGACCCCTTTCCGGTCTCGCGGAACCGGCCATAGCGTACACATCCGCGACATAAACTGTCGAAGTGACCGCCCGCCTGCGTCCCGAACTGGTCGGACTGCCAGTCTATGTCCCCGGCAAGAACGTGCCGGGCTCCATCAAGCTGGCCAGCAACGAGACCGTCCACGGTCCGCTGCCCAGCGTGCACGCGGCGATCGAGCGGGCCGTCGCCGTCGTCAACCGCTACCCGGACAACGCCAGCGTCGACCTCAAGGCGGCCCTGGCCATGCACCTGGGCTCCTCCGTCGCAACGGAGCACATCGCGGTCGGTAGCGGTTCGGTCAGCCTGTGCCAGCAGCTGGTGCAGATCACCTCCGCGGCCGGCGACGAAGTCATGATGGGCTGGCGCAGCTTCGAGTGTTACCTGCCGATCGTCCAGGTGTCGGGCGCGACCGCGGTGAAAGTGCCGCTGAGCGACCACACCCACGACCTCGACGCCATGCTCGCCGCGGTCACCGATCGCACCCGGCTGATCTTCGTCTGCAACCCGAACAATCCGACGTCGACGGTGGTCGATCCGGACGCCCTCGTTCGTTTCGTCGAAGCCGTGCCGCCGCACATCCTGATCGCCATCGACGAGGCCTATGTCGAATACATCCGCGACGGAATGCTGCCCAGCAGCCTGGAGCTGGCCCTATCGCGCAGCAACGTCGTTGTGCTGCGGACGTTTTCGAAGGCCTACGGGCTCGCGGGTCTGCGCGTCGGTTATGCAATCGGTCACCCGGACCTGATCACCGCGCTGGACAAGGTCGTCATGCCGTTCGCCGTGACCAACGTCGCCCAGGCGGCCGCCATCGCGTCGCTGGAGGCGTCGGACGAGCTGATGGCGCGGACCGACGCGCTGGTCGCCGAGCGCACCCGCGTCAGCGCGGGGTTGCGCGACGCCGGGTTCACCCTGCCGCCGTCGCAGGCCAACTTCATCTGGCTGCCGCTGGGTTCTCGTACCACGGATTTCACGGAGCAGGCCGCCGACGCGCGGCTGGTGGTGCGCCCGTTCGCCGGCGAGGGGGTGCGCATCACCATCGGTGCGGTGGAGGAGAATGACGCCCTGTTGCACTTCGCCCAGGATTGGATTTCCCGCACCGAACCGTAAGGAGCACTCCATTGGACTTGGCGCGCAAACAGTTCACCGAGTTCAAGGAGCGCGACGGTGACATCCCCGATGCCGAGCTCGACGACTTCTGGGCCGGCCTGCAGCCCGCGACGATCGAGGGCATGCTGGGCGAATGGCAGGGCGGCGAATTCCGCACCGGCCACCGGATGAACGGCCAGCTGGAGAAGGCCGGCTGGTTCGGCAAGACCTTCAAGTCGGCTCGGGACGTGCAGCCGCTGGTCTGCCTGGACGCCGACGGCAACAAGTTCTCGAACGTCGAGATGGGCAAGGGCGAGGCCAGCCTGTGGCTCGAAGAGTTCCGCGGCGAGGTCACCGCGACGATGGTCTACGACGGCCAGCCCGTGCACGACCACTTCAAGAAGATCGACGACAACGCCGTCATGGGCATCATGAACGGCAAGGGCGTCCGGGATAACGGCCGGTACTACTACTTCTACCTCGAGCGGGTGTAGCGCCTCGCCGAGCGTGGACTGACTGCGAAAACGCTGCCCGGATTTCGCGTTGTCTGCACGTTCGGCAGAGGCCGACGCTAACTGGCCGGTTTGCGGGCGGTGAAGGCGACCAACCGCTCGAGCGCGCCGGCGTCTCCGGGTGCTTGCGCGCGCCTCGCCCGACGAGCAGGCGGGCCTCCTTCGTGGGTTGAGGGAGGCCCGCCCGTCAGTTTGGTCAGTTCTCAGCGCCTTTCTGCCGGCGCCGTCCGATGACGCCCTCGGTCCAGGGCCGCTCCTCGGTGTAGAGCGCCTCCTCGTCCGGCTTGGCGTGCCTGCCCCTTCCGGCGTTGTTCCCCTGCACACCGGGCGACCCCACCGGGGGGACGCCCATGCCGGCACCGCCCGTCGCGGCGCCGAGGCCCGGAACGCCGCGGCCGGCCCCCGCGGTTGCCGCCGCGGGCCCGGTCGCGCCGGGTCGTCCCGGCGCCGCTTCGGCCTCCACGGCCGGCTGCAGCGGCCCCGCCGTGATCACCGCACCGCCACGGCCGATGCCGCCGCCGGACAACTTCGGTTTTTGGCCGTTCGAGGCTGCCGGCGCACCGGTCCAGGCGTGCGGATATCCCTTGGCGCCGGCCGGAACGCCTGTGGTGGCATTCCTCGACCAGTTCGGCATGGCAGGCATCGGCGAAAAGCCGGGGTAGCGGTCACTGGGCGACTCTGTCGGGAGGTCACCCAAGCCGTCCTCCCAATCCCCGTCCCAGGGCGGCTTCCCGTCCGGGGTGCCGGGGTCGGGAAGGTTGTTGCCCGGGTCGGGGAGACCCTCGCCGGGGTCCGGAAGACCATTGCCAGGGTCGGGAAGACCGTCGCCAGGGTCGGGGAAACCGTCGCCGGGGTCGGGAAGACCGTTGCCGGGGTCGGGAATCAGGTCGCCGAGGTCGGGCGGCGGCGCGGGCGGCGCCCAGGCGGTCGGGGGGCTTGACGGCTTGATCGGCGGCAGCGGCAGAGCCGCCTTCTTCTCGTATTCGGGCAACACCTCCTCCGACTTCTCCTGCAACCTCGCGTACTCCTGCTGAACTTGGTGTTGGATGATCGTGGCCCCGACGCCGGAGCCGGACGCTTTCGACCACATTTCATCGAGCTGGGCGATCTCCTCCGCCGTGGGGTGTTCGGCAAGTGCCCAGCGCTGTGTCGAGGCGACGTTGCGCGCCTGAGTCGCCATCGTGGCGCACTCGTCCGCCATTTCGTACAGCCAGGCCCGCTGCTGGTCGAAGTTGGCCTCGACCGCCTGACTCGCGTCGCCCGCCCAGTGGTCGAACGGCCGGAAGCGGCGGGCGGCCTCGAGCAAGGTCCGCTGATATGCGGTCCACGCGTCGGCGAATCGGTCGAATGATGCGCCCCGGTCGGTTGCCGCGATCTTCTGCGCCGCCTCTTTGACCGGGTAGTAGGGGGTGAAGAAATTCGCCGACATCAGCTCCTCGGCGACCGGCGGTGCCTCAACCGGCTCGACCGCGAACCCGGTGACCGCCGACAGGGAACGGCCGGTCAGGATGGACTGCCCAGCACTCTCGTCGACGTCCTCATATGCTTTGGCGACATTTCGCAGCGCCTCTGCCAGCCGCTGCCGCACCCGGTCGCCCACGCCCAAGTACAGCCGCATGTTGTCGGCGGACAGCGCGAGTTGGGCGGCGGCCGCGGTGACCATGTCCAACGCACAGGGTGCTTGGGGGTTGTCGCTCGGCGGTGCCGGGATCGGGGCCTCCAGCTCGGCGGCCCGGGCGATCAGCTCGTCGTGGTCGACCGTGAGGGTCAGCATTTGTGTCATGTCGGGTCTCTCCTTCGGGCTCGAGGGGGATAAAGTTCTTACACCTAAAGCCTCTTGCACCTGCTGACATTTGTGAAATGAATGGTTAGCATGCGACACATGCGCGAGACGCATATCGATAAGGTGGACCTGAATCTGCTTCCGCCCCTGATGGCCCTGCTCGAGGAGCGGCACGTCTCGCGCGCGGCGGAGCGAGCCCGGCTCAGCCAACCGGCGATGAGCCGCGCGATGCAGCGGTTGCGGCGACACTTCGGCGACGAGTTGCTGGTGCGCGGCCCGGACGGCTACTCGTTGACCCCGCGAGCCGAGCGGATCCGCGACCAACTGGCGACGACCGTCACCCAGCTCGAGCAACTGTTTGCCAACGAATCCTTCGACCCAGCCACCGCAGCCCAATCGTTTCGCATGGCCATCACCGACTACGCGCTCTCCGCGTTCGGTCCCGCAGTCGTGCACTCCATCCTGGCGCAGTCACCGGCCTCCACGGTGCACTGCGAAGCCCTCGACTCGCGCGCGTTCGACAAGCTGGACGCTGGGACGCTTGACCTGGTGATCTACGGCCGCGCCGTGCCCGACCGGTACTGCAGCACACAGTTTTTCACCGATCAGTTCGTCTGCGTGGTGGCCGCCGACCACCCGCTCGCCGCGGAGACGGCTGTTTCGCTGTCGGCCTATCTGCGCTGGCCGCATGTGGACATCGCGCTCGACCAGCCGTGGATCGAGCGGGCGCTCGAGGCGCACGACGCCAAGCGCCGGATAGCGGTCCGGATGCCCTACTTCGCTCCGGGGCCAAACATGCTGCCCGGCACCGAGCTGATCCTGACGGTTCCGGCGCAGCTGGCCCGCGCCATCGCCGACCCGGCCCAGACCCGCGTGCTCACGGCCCCACCGGAGCTGGGCGAGCTACGGTCCGCCGCCGTCTGGCACCCGCGCCTCGACCAGGATCCGTCCCACCGCTGGCTGCGGCAGGTTGTCAGCGCCATCGCCACGGCGTCGGCGTCGCGTCCCGGCGGTTAGCCGGCCGGGTTGCGCCCGGTGAAGGCGACCAATTGCTCGAGCGCGCCGGCGTCGGCCGGGACGTCGATCGGGTCGTCGAACCCGGCACCGGCACGAATCTCCGGCCGGATGATGGTGCGCGCCAACCCCAGCACGTATTCGGACAGTGGTTCCGGGGCGTTGAGTTCGTGGCCCACCGCCGCGGCGTAATCCCAGGCGTGCACCAGGAATTCGACCGAGAAGATGCCGCACGCCGTCTTGGCGGGCATCTCGCTCTTGCCGAACGGCACCGTGCCGTCCAGGCCGCGGCGATGCCAGGCATCCAGCGCCGGCCGGGCCGCGGCGACCACCTGCCGTTCCACCGAATCGCCTTGCTCGCGCTCCGGCATAGCGGCGCCCACCATGCCCCCGAGCCCGGCGATCGACTTCAGCAGATGCTCGGTCAGCTGCGCCACGTCGAACTCGCTGCACGGCGTCCGCCGGGACAGATCGTCGGCCGGAATCGTGTGCAGCACGCGCTGCAGCACCCCGAGCGTGTCCTCGGCGCTGTGCAGTTCGTCGGTGGGCGGGGAATGTGGGCCGGGCCGCAAATCAGGAGCCATGTTTGCCACGCTACGGTCTCGATATGGCGCAAGCATACGAATCCGTCACGGTGGAAACCAAAGATCATGTCGCGCAGGTGACGCTGATCGGGCCGGGCAAGGGCAACGCGATGGGCCCGGCGTTCTGGTCGGAGATGCCGGAGCTGTTCGCGGCCCTGGACGCCGACCCCAAGGTGCGGGCCATCGTGCTGACCGGTTCGGGCAAGAACTTCAGCTACGGCCTGGACGTGCCCGCGATGGGCGGCTCGTTCACCCCGCTGCTGTCCGGCGACGCGCTGGCCGGCCCGCGCGCGGTCTTCCACCGCGAGGTCAAGCGCATGCAGGGCGCGATCACCGCCGTCGCGGACTGCCGCACCCCGACGATCGCGTCGGTACACGGCTGGTGCATCGGCGGCGGCGTCGACCTGATCTCCGCGGTCGACATCCGCTACGCCAGCGCCGACGCCAAATTCTCGGTGCGCGAGGTCAAGCTGGCGATCGTCGCCGACGTCGGCAGCCTGGCCCGGCTTCCGTACATCCTGAGCGACGGGCACCTGCGTGAGCTGGCGCTGACCGGCAAGGACATCGACGCGGCCCGGGCCGCGAAGATCGGCCTGGTCAACGACGTGTACGACGACGCCGACGCCACGCTGGCCGCCGCGCACGCCACCGCGGCCGAGATCGCCGCCAACCCGCCGCTGGCGGTGCACGGCATCAAGGACGTGCTCGACCAGCAGCGCACCGCCGCCGTGTCGGAGAGCCTGCGCTACGTCGCCGCCTGGAACGCCGCCTTCCTGCCGTCGAAGGACCTGACCGAGGGCATCGCGGCGACCTTCGAGAAGCGCCCGCCGCGATTCACCGGGGAGTGATCCGGCGCCACGTACTCTCGCTGAGGTGACGACACCAGACGGCAAGATCCGCGTCCCGGCCGACCTGGACGCCGTGACGGCGATCGGCGACGAGGACTACTCCGAGATCGACGGCGCCGCCGTCGACCGGATTTGGGCGGCCGCGCGGCACTGGTATGAGGCAGGCTTCCAGCCGGCCATCCAGCTGTGCCTCCGTCGGCACGGGCGCGTCGTGCTCAACCGGGCGATCGGCCACGGCTGGGGCAACGCCCCGAGCGACCCGGCCGACGCCGAGAAGATCCCCGTCACGACGGACACGCCGTTCTGCGTCTACTCGGCAGCCAAGGGCATCGCGGCGACCGTGGTGCACATGCTCGTCGAGCGCGGCGTCTTCTCACTCGACGACCGGGTGTGCGACTACATCCCCACCTTCACCAGCCACGGCAAGCACCGGATCACCATCCGGCACGTGATGACGCACAGCGCCGGGCTGCCCTTCCCCACCGGACCCAAGCCGGACGTCAAACGCGCGGACGACCACGAATACGCGCAACAGAAGCTCGGTGAACTGCGGCCGATCTACCGCCCCGGGCTGTTCCACATGTACCACGCCCTGACCTGGGGTCCGCTGATCCGCGAGATCGTGTACGCGGCCACCGGCAAGGAAATTCGCGAAATTCTGGCCACCGAGATCCTCGACCCGCTCGGCTTCCGGTGGACGAACTTCGGTGTCGCCAAAGAAGACCTGCCACTGGTCGCGCCCAGCCACGCGACGGGGCGCCCGCTCCCGCCGATCGTGGCGCAGATCTTCCGCAAGGCGATCGGCGGAACCGTGCACGAGATGATCCCGATCACCAATACCCCGCTGTTCCTCACCACGATCATCCCGTCGTCCAACACGGTGTCGACCGCCAACGAGATGTCCCGGTTCGCCGAAATCTGGCGCCGCGGTGGCACTCTCGACGGCGTGCGGGTGCTGAGCCCGGAGACGATGTACGGCGCGGTCAAGGAATGCCGGCGACTGCGACCCGATTTCGCGGTCGGGCTGCAACCCGCCCGCTGGGGCACCGGTTTCATTCTCGGAACGGACCGGTGGGGACCGTTCGGGCTGCACGCGCCCAACGCGTTCGGCAACCTCGGCCTGGTCAACATCGCGATCTGGGCCGACCCCGCGCGCGGTCTGGCGGCCGGCGTGATCAGCAGCGGCAAGCCCGGCCGCGACCCGGAAGCCAAGCGCTACACCGCCCTGATGGACACCATCGCCGCCGAGATTCCCACCGATTGAGGGCACCCGGCGGTGGGAACACTGCCGGGATGGCTACCTACCGAGTGCTCAACCCCAAGGGCGACGTCGTCGCGACCAAGGACATCGAAAGCGCCGACAAGGCGCACGCCTGGTTCGCCGACGAGGCGGTCGAGGGCAACGAACTGGGCTGGCGTATGGAAGTCGAAGCCGACGGCCAATGGCGCTTCTTCGACAACAGCGAAGGCGACCGCAGCTACTAGGGTTTGCGGCCCGGCCCGCAGGGCACCCAAAGACATGGACTCTGAACGCTTCCGCAAGCTGCTGGATTCCCCCGGGCCGTTCGCGTCGGTCTACTTCGACGATTCGCACGACACCCACGACGCCGAAGCCCAGCTCGAGCTCAAATGGCGTGCGCTGAAAGAAGAACTCGACAGACAGGTCGCCGGCGCGGCGGTGATCGACGACATCGGGCGCGCCGTGCTGGGCCTGCGCCCGCCGATCGGCCGCAGCGGCCGCGGCGTGGTGGCGGGCTCCCAGGGCGTGCTCCTCAACGAGCACCTCACCCGGCCCACCGCCGAGACGGTCGTGCGCGTCTCCGAATTGCCTTTCGTGCTACCGATCGTCGAACTGGGCTTCGATCACCCGGACTATCTGCTGGTGGTGGCGGACCACACCGGCGCCGACATCACCGCCCACGTCAACGGCACCCTGCGCACCGAAACCGTTGACGGTGGCGGCTATCCCGTCCACAAGGCCGCCGGCGCCGAAACCGCCGGATACGGCGACCCGCAATTGCGCACCGACGAAGCCGCCCGCAAGAACGTGCGAGCCGTCGCCGACCGGGTCGGCGAGCTGGTCGACGACAAGTCGATCGAGATGATCTTCGTCGTCGGCGAGGTGCGGTCACGTTCGGACCTGCTGTCCGCCCTGCCAGATCGACTGCGCGAGCGGGCGATTCAGCTGCAGGTGGGTGCGCGACACAGCGGTCACGACGACGAAGAAGTTCGGCGGGCCATTGAAGCCGCGTTCGTCAGCCGACGGTTGCGGGTCATCGACGACGCGGCCGATCGGTTCACCGCCGAGGTAGGCCGGCAATCGGGGCTGGCCGCCGAGGGGCTGGGCGCGGTGTGCTCGGCCCTGCGCCAGGGCGCGGTGGACACGTTGATCATCGGTGACGTCGGCGACGCCACCGTGGTCGCCGACGCCGATCTGACGACCGTCGCCCCCAACGCGAACGTGTTGTCCGAGCAGGGCGCGGCCGCGGACAAGACGCTGCGCGCCGACGAGGCCCTGCCGCTGTTCGCGATTGCGGTCGGGGCGTCGCTGGTGCGCACCGACGAGCGGATCGCCCCGGCCGACGGCATCGGGGCACTGCTTCGCTACGCGCCGACGCTGCACCAGCCCGTCGGGTGACACGCGCGGTGGCGGAGGGATTTGAACCCCCGGACGGTGTTAGCCGTCTCTCGCTTTCAAGGCGAGTGCATTAGGCCGCTCTGCCACGCCACCGCCGATAAGCGTAACGGGGGTCGGTAGCGTGGCCACCATGCGCGCCATCGTCGCCGAATCCCCCGATCACCTTTCCTGGCAAGACGCGCCCGACGTGTCCGCTGGACCCGGCGAGGTGTTGATCAAGGTCGCCGCCGCCGGCGTGAACCGCGCCGACCTGCTGCAGGCCGCCGGTAAGTATCCGCCGCCGCCGGGCGCCAGCGACATCATCGGCATGGAGGTGTCCGGCGTGGTCGCCGACGCCGGCGAGGGTGTCACGGATTGGACTGTCGGACAAGACGTTTGCGCGCTGCTGGCGGGCGGCGGGTACGCCGAGTACGTCGCCGTTCCCGCCGGCCAGGTGATGCCGATCCCCTCTCGTGTCGACCTGATCGACGCGGCCGGGCTGCCGGAGGTGGCTTGTACGGTGTGGTCCAACCTGGTGCTCACCGCCCACCTGGGTGCGGGCCAGCTGCTGCTGCTGCACGGCGGCGCCAGCGGCATCGGAAGCCACGCGATCCAGGTCGCGCGGGCGTTGGGGGCCCGGGTGGCCGTCACGGCCGGTTCGGCGGAGAAGCTGGAATTCTGCCGTGAGCTGGGCGCCGAGATCACCATCAACTACCGCGACGAAGATTTCGTCGCGCGGCTGCAAGAAAGCGGCGGAGCCGACGTGATCCTCGACATCATGGGCGCCGCCTACCTGGACCGCAATATCGACGCCCTGGCCACCGACGGACAGCTGGTCATCATCGGCATGCAGGGCGGCATCAAGGGCGAGCTCAACATCGGCAAGCTCTTGGCGAAGCGCGCCCGGGTGATCGGCACCACGCTGCGTGCCCGCCCGGTGACCGGGCCCAACAGCAAGACCGAGATCGTGCAGGCGGTGATCGGCTCGGTCTGGCCGATGATCGCCGAGGGCCGCGTCCGGCCGATCATCGGCGCCCGCATGCCGATTCAGCAGGCCGGTGAGGCGCATCAACTGCTGACGTCGAGCAAGGTGACCGGAAAGATCGTGCTTACGGTCTAGCGGCCCGCGGGCTGGGGGTACCGCCCGCTCGCGGAACCGAAAGGCTCAGCCCAGGGACGCCAGCGCGCGCACCAACTGATCGACCTCGGCCGTCGTCGAGTAATGCGCCAGCCCGACGGTTACCGCTCCGCCGACGTCGTTGACGCCCAGCACGTCGAGCGCGCGGGAGTTCTCGTTGGTGACGGCCAGAATCCCGTTGTCCGCCAACCGCTGCACCACCCGCTCGGCGGGCACGCCGTTCAGGGCGAAGCTCACCACGGGTATCCGCACCTCCGGACGGCCGATCACCATGACCAACGGCAACGACCGCAACGACACCATGAGGTAATCGAAGATCCGGTTCAGATACGAACTGGCCGATTGCATCGACACCGACAGGCGTTCGCGCCGGCTGCCGCGGGCCGACTCGTCGAGCGCCGCCAGATACTCGATGCTGGCGACCACCCCGGCCAGCAGACCGAACTGGTGCGCGCCGATCTCGAGACGCGCCGCGCCGGTGGCCTTCGGGTCGGTCGAGATCGAGCTGAACGAATTGAGCAGTGCCGGATCGCGGAACACCACCGCGCCGATCGGCGGACCGCCCCACGCCAGGGCGTTCACCGCCACCACGTCGGCGTCGGTTTCCCGCACGTCGAGCAACCGGTACGGCGCCGCGGCGGAATGGTCGACCACCACCAGCCCGCCGACGTCGTGCACCAGCTTGGTCATCGCCCGAAGGTCAGTGACCGTGCCCAGCGTCGCGGACGCCGACGCGACGGCCACCAGCCTGGTCGATTTCCCGATCAAGCCCTCCCACTGCCAGGTCGGCAGCTCGCCGGTCTCGATGTCGATCTCGGCCCACTTCACCTTGGCGCCGTAGCGGTGCGCCGCCCGCAGCCAGGGCGCGATGTTCGCCTCGTCGTCCAGGCGGCTGACGATCACCTCGTAGCCCAGCCCCGCCCGCGAGGACGACGCCTCGGCCAGCGCCGACAGCAGGATCGCGCGGTCGGCCCCGAGCACCACGCCCGCCGGGTCCACATTGAACAGGTCGGCCACCGCCGCCCGCGCCGCCTCGAGGATGGCGGCGCTGCGCTGCGCGGACGGATGCGCGCCGACCGTGGTGGCGCTGGACCTGCGGAAGGCGGTCGAAACGGTGGTCGCGACGGAATCGGGGATGAGCATCCCGGTAGGCGCATCGAAGTGCACCCACCCGTCACCCAGCGACGGATGCAGTCCGCGCACCCGGGCGACGTCGTAAGCCATGCCAGCCACCTTAGAGCTTGCGCATTTCCGCGAAACTGTGACGGTAGCGGGTGCCCGGAACGCTCGAGCCGTTGAGGCCAGCCAGTGGCTTCGCAGGGGCAGGACACCCGGCCAGCCATACTAGTCGAGTGGGGCTCTGGTTCGGAACGCTGATCGCATTGTTTTTGCTGATAGCGCCCGGAGCGATCATCGCGCGTATCAGTCAGCTGAGTTGGCCCGTCGCGGTCGCGGTGGGCCCGGCGCTGACCTACGGCGCTGTCGCGCTGGCGATCATCCCGTTCGGCGCGGTCGGAATCCCGTGGAACGGTTGGACGGCGCTGGCCACTCTGGTCGCGGTGTGCCTGGTGATGACGGCCCTGCAGCTGCTGCTCGGCCGCTACCGCGACACCGAGGCCGAGGCGCGGGGGATCGGCCGCTGGCCCGCAATCCTCGTCGCGGCCGGGGTGCTGCTGGGGTCCCTGCTCATCATGTGGGCGGCCTACCGCGGCCTGGCCACCCGGTGGCAGACCATCCCCAGCACCTGGGACGCCGTCTGGCACGCCAACGAGGTGCGGTTCATCCTCGACACCGGGCAGGCGTCGTCCACCCACATGGGCGAGCTGCGCAACGTCGAAACGCACCAGACGCTGTACTACCCGTCGGTGTTCCACGCGTGGGTGGCGGTGTTCTGTCAGCTCACCGGGGCCGCGCCCACCACCGGCTACACGCTGAGCTCGGTGGCGGCCTCGATCTGGCTGTTCCCCAGCAGCGCGGCGATGCTGACCTGGCGGCTGCTGCGCCCGCACTGGGGGCAATGGCGCACCGCCGGCGCGGCCGCCACCACCGCCGCACTGTCGGTGTCGTTCACGGCCCTCCCCTACGTCGAGTTCGGTGTCGCCGCGATGCCCAACCTGGCGGCCTACGGGGTCGTCGTCCCCACGTTCGTGCTGATCGCCTCGACGCTGCGCCACCGCGACCGCATCCCGGCCGCCGTGCTGGCCTTCGTGGGGGTGATGTCGGTCCACCTGACCGGCGGGTTCATCGTCGTGCTGTTCGTCGTCGCCTGGTGGATGTTCGACGTGCTGTGGCACCCCGTCCGCGCCCGCGTCGCCGACGCCGTGACGCTCGCCGGCGTGGCCGTGGCGACCGCGCTGATCCTGTTGCCGCAATTCATCAGCGTCCGCCAACAGGAAGACATCATCGCCGGGCACTCGTTTTTGACCAAGCTCAGCAAGAAGCGGGGGGTGTGGGACGCCGTCTTCCAGCACTCGCGTCACCTCAACGACTTCCCGTACCAGTACGGCCTGATGTCGCTGGCGATCCTCGGCGGGATCATCTTCGCCTACAAGAGGATCTGGTGGCCGCTGGCGCTGTGGCTGTTGCTCGTGGTGGTCGACGTCGACGCCGGAACGCCGCTCGGCGGCCCGGTCGGTGCGATTGCCGGTGCGTTCGGGGAGTTCTTCTACAAGGACCCGCGCCGGATCTCGGCCGCGATCACCCTGTTGCTGGAACCGATGGCCGGGGTCGCATTGTTTCTGATCGTCATGGTGGTGGTGGCCGGCGCCCAACGAGTCGCCGGCCGATTCAAACCCTTACCCGCGCCGGCGTGGACCGCGGCGACGGCGGTCCTGCTGGTGGCGACGACCGTCTTCACCGCCCGCCACTACTTCTATCGACACCTGGTGCTGTTCGGCGACAAGTACGACTCGGTGATGATCGACCAGCGCGACCTGATGGCCATGGCCTACCTGGCCACGCTGCCCGAGGCGCACAGCACCGTGATCGGCAACGCCAACACCGACGGCACTGCATGGATGTACGCCGTCGCCGACCTGCACCCGCTGTGGACCCATTACGACTACCCGCAGCAGATGGGACCCGGCCCCAACCGCTACATCTTCTGGGCCTACGCCCGCAGGGGGGATTCCGACCCACGGGTGGTCGAGGCGATCAAAGCGCTCAACATCCGGTACATCTACACCAGCCAGCCGACGGTCCGCGGGTTCGCCGTACCCGACGGACTAGTGTCACTGGATAAATCGCAGTCGTGGACGCTGATCTACGACAATGGTGGAGCCCGAATCTACGAATGGCGCGGAAGCGGCGCGGCGCCGCACTCTTAGTCCGCAAAGGATGGTGATGGATTGACTACCCGCAACGACGACGATGGCATCGAGATCATCGGCGACGTGGATCCGCGGCTGACGTCGGCGCCGGAGGAAGACGCCGACGAGCACTCCCTGACCGATCTGGTTGAGCAGCCCGCGAAGGTGATGCGCATCGGGACGATGATCAAGCAACTGCTCGAGGAGGTGCGCGCCGCACCGCTCGACGAGGCCAGCCGCAACCGCCTACGCGAGATCCACGAGACCAGCATCCGCGAACTCGAGGAGGGGCTGGCTCCGGAACTGCGCGAAGAGCTCGACCGCCTCACCCTGCCGTTCAACGAGGACTCGGCGCCGTCGGACGCCGAATTGCGCATCGCCCAGGCCCAATTGGTCGGGTGGCTGGAAGGGCTGTTCCACGGCATCCAGACGGCGCTGTTCGCCCAGCAGATGGCCGCCCGCGCGCAGCTGGAGAACATGCGCCAGGGCGCGCTTCCCCCGGGTGTCAGCAAGCCGGGCGGGTCCGGGCACGGCCAGTACCTGTAAAGCGCAGCACGGTGGCGGGTCCTCACATCGAGACGCACAACGCGTGGGTGGAATTTCCCATTTTCGACGCGAAGTCGCGCTCCCTGAAGAAAGCCTTCCTGGGCAAGGCGGGCGGCACGATCGGGCGCAACAGCTCCAACGTGGTCGTCGTCGAGGCGCTACGGGACATCACCCTGTCCCTCGAGCTGGGCGACCGGGTCGGTCTGGTCGGCCACAACGGCGCCGGGAAATCGACTCTGCTGCGGCTGCTTTCGGGCATCTACGAACCCACCCGCGGATGGGCGGAGGTCACCGGCCGGGTCGCACCCATCTTCGACCTGGGGGTCGGGATGGACCCCGAGATCTCCGGTTACGAGAACATCATCATCCGCGGGCTGTTTTTGGGGCAGACCCGAAAGCAGATGACGGCCAAGGTGGACGAGATCGCCGAGTTCACCGAGCTGGGCGACTACCTGTCGATGCCGCTGCGCACGTACTCCACCGGGATGCGGGTGCGGCTGGCGATGGGCGTGGTCACCAGCATCGACCCCGAGATCCTGCTGCTCGACGAAGGTCTGGGTGCGGTGGACGCCGACTTCATGAAGAAGGCACAGTCCCGGCTGCAGAGCCTGGTGGAGCGATCCGGAATCCTGGTGTTCGCCAGCCATTCCAACGAATTCCTCGCGCGGCTGTGCAAGACCGCGATGTGGATCGACCACGGGGTGATCCGGATGGCCGGCGGGATCGAAGAGGTGGTGCGCGCCTACGAGGGGGAGGACGCCGCCCGGCACGTGCGCGAGGTGCTGGCCGAAACGCGCAACGAGATATGAGCGGAACCGTCATCGCCGTCGTCGTCACCCACCGGCGACCCGACGAGCTGGCCAAGTCGCTTGGCACGCTGAGCAGCCAGACGCGGCTACCCGACCACCTGATCGTCATCGACAACGACGGCCCCGGTTCCGGCCGGGTCAGCGATCTGGTTGCCGGCCAGCCGATCCCGACCACCTACCTGGCCTCCCGCCGAAACCTCGGCGGCGCAGGCGGTTTCGCCCTGGGAATGTTGCACGCACTGGCCCTGGGGGCCGACTGGGTGTGGCTGGCCGACGACGACGGGCGCCCACAGGACTCTCACGTGCTGGCCACCCTGCTCGCGTGCGCCGAAAGGCACGCCTTGGCCGAAGTGTCGCCGATGGTGTGCAACGCCGACGACCCGGAGCGGCTCGCGTTCCCGTTGCGCCGCGGCCTGGTATGGCGCAGGCGTGCAAGCGAATTGCGGACCGAAGCGGGACAGGACCTGCTGCCCGGGATAGCGTCGCTGTTCAACGGCGCGCTGTTCCGGGCGGAAACCCTGGAAGCGATCGGCGTCCCCGACTTGCGGCTGTTCATCCGGGGCGACGAGGTCGAGATGCACCGGCGCCTGGTGCGATCGGGCCTGCCGTTCGGCACCTGCCTGGACGCGATCTACCTGCACCCCTGCGGTTCCGCGGAATTCCGCCCGATCCTGGGCGGTCGCATGCACACCCAATACCCCGACGACCCCAACAAGCGGTTCTACACCTACCGCAACCGCGGCTACCTGTTGGCCCAACCGGGCCTGCGCAAGCTGCTGATCCAGGAATGGGTTCGGTTCGGCTGGTACTTCCTGGTGACCCGGCGCGACCCCAGGGGCCTGGCCGAGTGGATCCGGTTGCGCCGCTTGGGACGCCGCGAGCAATTCGGGTCGCCACCATCGGACCCCCGTGGCGATCGCGAGCGCGGCGAAGCCGGGCGAAGCGGGTCGCCACCATCGGACCCCCGTGGCGATCGCGAGCGCGGCGAAGCCGGGCGAAGCGGGTCGCCACCATCGGACCCCCGTGGCGATCGCGAGCGCGGCGAAGCCGGGCGAAGCGGGTCGCCACCATCGGACCCCCGTGGCGATCGCGAGCGCGGCGAAGCCGGGCGAAGCGGGTCGCCACCATCGGACCCGGGAGGACCCAGGTGACGTTTCTCGACGCGGCGGCCCAGTCGCGGACCTTCACCCGCGCCAGGGGCGATCTGGTGGCCGGTTTCCGCCGGCACGAGCTGTGGCTGCACCTGGGCTGGCAGGACATCAAGCAGCGCTACCGCCGCTCGGTGCTGGGACCGTTCTGGATCACCATCGCAACCGGCACCACGGCCGTCGCGATGGGCGGCCTGTATTCCAAGCTGTTTCACCTCCAGCTCTCCGTGCACCTGCCGTACGTCACGCTGGGTTTGATCATCTGGAACCTGATCAACGCGGCCATCCTCGAGGGGGCCGACGTCTTCGTCGCCAACGAGGGACTGATCAAGCAGCTGCCGACACCCCTGAGCGTGCACGTCTACCGGCTGGTGTGGCGGCAGATGATCCTGTTCGCGCACAACATCGTCATCTACGTCGTCATCGCGATCATCTTCCCCAAGCCGTGGTCGTGGGCGGATCTGTCGGTGATCCCGGCGCTGGGGCTGATCGTGCTCAATTGCATCTGGGTGTCACTGTGTTTCGGCATCCTGGCGACCCGCTACCGCGACATCGGTCCGCTGCTGTTCTCGGTTGTGCAGCTGCTGTTCTTCATGACGCCGATCATCTGGAACGACGACACCTTGCGGCAGCAGGGGGCGGGGCGCTGGTCGAGCATCGTCGAGCTCAACCCACTGCTGCACTACCTCGACATCGTTCGGGCCCCGCTGCTGGGCGCCCACCAGGAGCTGCGGCACTGGGCCGTGGTGGCGGTGCTGACCGTCGTCGGCTGGGTGCTGGCGGCGTTCGCGATGCGGCAGTACCGCGCCCGGGTGCCCTACTGGGTGTAGCCGGGCACCGGCTCACATCAGTGGCGGCAGTGGATTGAGCCAGTCCAACGAGCCGTCGGTCTGCCCTTTGTATTGCGGGCAGTAGGCGGAGACGGAGAGCCCGACGAAGAACCCCGCTTGCCGGGCCGAGAGGTTGGCGTCCTTCATCACCTTCATCGCCAGGACACTCGACTTCTGGTTCCTGTCCAGCCCGGCGCAGACGGTGTGGGCCATTGAGATCGCGGTGCCGGGGTCTTGCATGGTGATCCCGTTGTCCGCCAAGGCCCCCAGGAAGGCGTCGTCCGGCGGATCCGCCGCCGCCGGGGCGGAGCACAACACCGCGGCGAACAGCAGGCCCGCACCGAGTGCCGACCACGTCCGCAGACCGACGTTCATACTTACCAAGATAGGCACCCGCAGCGTCGGGAGGACGGCTTCGAGAAGCCGTTCTGGATCCCGCAAACCGATCGGATATCGGTTCCGCAACGCGGTCAGGCGCTTCCCCGATAATGGTGGCGGCCGCCTCGCCGTGGTGTAACACTGGAACGCCACCCGAGCAAACTGGGCGAAAGGTCCATCGACGTGAGCAAGAAGGTCCAATCAGCGGCGGACGCGGCACGGGAGAACCTGGCCGCGGAGCTGGAGCGGCTGCGGCAGCGGCGCGACCGCCTCGAGGTCGAGGTCAGGAACGACCGCGGCATGGTGGGTGATCACGGCGACGCGGCCGAGGCGATTCAGCGCGCCGAGGAGCTGGTAGGGCTCAGCGACCGGATCAACGAGCTGGACCGCCGGCTGCGGACCGGGCCGTCGCAACCCGACGAGTCGGAGACCCTGCCCGGTGGCACCGAGGTGACCCTGCGGTTCTCCGACGGTGAGGTGGTCACGATGAACGTGATCTCGATCGTCGAGGAGACGCCCGTCGGCCGGGAAGGCGAGACGTTGACCGCGCGCAGCCCGCTGGCGCAGGCCCTGGCCGGGCACAAGGCGGGCGACACGGTGACCTACTCGACGCCCCAGGGCGAGGATCAGGTCGAGCTGATAGCGGTCAAACTCCCCCGCTAACGCCTTCCGCCGCGTCCCCGGCCGTTCCGGCGGCCCCGATAGACTCCCCCCAATGGTTGCCCCGCTGCCCGATGCCGCCCCGCCGAGCCCGCAGCTCAGTCTGACGACACAGGTGACGCGGTTCGTCGTCACCGGCGGCCTGGCGGGGATCGTGGACTTCGGCCTGTATCTGACCCTGTACAAGGCGGCGGGCGTCCAGGTCGACCTGGCCAAGGCCACCAGCTTCGTCGTCGGCACCATCACCGCCTACCTGATCAACCGCCGGTGGACGTTCCAGGCGGCCCCGAGCACCGCGCGCTTCGTCGCGGTCATGGTCCTCTACGGCATCACCTTCGCCGTCCAGGTCGGGCTCAACCATCTGTGCCTGGCGCTTCTGCACTATCGCGGGTGGGCGATCCCGGTCGCGTTCGTGATCGCGCAGGGCACCGCGACGGTGATCAACTTCATCGTCCAGCGGGCGGTAATCTTCCGCATCCGCTGAGCCGACGCCCGCAGGCGGTACCCTCTTTGACGATGTTGAGCCCCGACGTTGTAACCACCACCACCCGGCTGACCGGCTTTGGCCGCACCGCGCCGTCGGTGGCCGAGGTGCTCTCCACCCGCGATCCCGAGCTGATCGCCAAGGCCGTCGCCCGGGTCGCCGAATCCGGCGGGCCGCACGGACGGGGCGTGATCGCCCGCGGGCTGGGCCGGTCCTACGGCGACAACGCCCAAAACGGCGGCGGCCTGGTGATCGACATGACCGGGCTGGACCGCATCCACTCGATCAGCGCCGACACCAGGCTGGTCGACGTCGACGCCGGCGTCAGCCTGGACCAGCTGATGAAGGCGGCGCTGCCGTTCGGCCTGTGGGTTCCGGTGCTGCCGGGCACCCGGCAGGTCACGGTCGGCGGCGCGATCGCCTGCGACATCCACGGCAAGAACCACCACAGCGCGGGCAGCTTCGGCAACCACGTGCGCTCGATGGACCTGCTGATGGCCGACGGCACCGTCCGCACCATCACCCCCGACGGCCCGGACGCTTCCGACGCCGAGCTGTTCTGGGTCACCGTCGGCGGCAACGGCCTGACCGGGATCGTCCTGCGCGCGACCATCGAGATGACGCCGACGGAGACGGCGTACTTCATCGCCGACGGGGTGGCTACCAAGGACCTCGACGAGACGGTCGCGGCCCACCTCGACGGCAGCGAGGCCAACTACACCTACTCCAGCGCGTGGTTCGACCTGATCAGCCCGCCGCCCAAGCTCGGCCGCGCCGCCATCAGCCGCGGCAGCCTGGCCACGCTGGACCAACTGCCCAAGAAACTTGCCAAGAATCCGCTGAAATTCGATGCGCCGCAACTGTTGACGGTGCCGGACATCTTTCCGGTCAGCGCGATGAACAAGCTGTCCTTCATGGCCATCGGCGAGGTTTACTACCGGCTGGGCGGAAACTACACCGGCAAGATCATGAACCTGTCGCAGTTCTACCACATGCTCGACCTGGTCAGCGGCTGGAACAACGCTTACGGCCCAATGGGTTTCGCGCAGCACCAGTTCCTGGTGCCGCCGGACGCGATGGACGAGTTCAAGGCCATCATCCGCTGGATCCAGACCCGCGGCCACTACTCGGCGCTGAACGTGTTCAAGCTGTTCGGCCCGGGCAACCGCGCGCCGCTGAGTTTCCCGATGGCCGGCTGGAACGTCGCGATGGACTTCCCGAACAAGCCGGGCATCAACGAGTTCCTCAACGAACTCGACCGGCGCGTCCTGGAATTCGGGGGCCGGGTCTACACCGCCAAGGATTCCCGGGTGAGCGCCGAGACCTTCCATGCCATGTACCCGCGGATCGACGAATGGATCGCCGTGCGCCGCAAGGTGGATCCCGCCGGGGTGTTCGCCTCCGACATGGCCCGACGTTTGGAGCTGCTGTAAATGGTGCGTCAATGGTTTTAGATGCCGTGGGGAACCCCCAGGCCATCCTGCTGCTCGGCGGTACGTCCGAGATCGGGCTGGCCATCTGTGAGCGCTACCTGCAGAACGCGCACGCCCGAATTGTGCTGGCCGCCATGCCCAATGACCCGGGACGCGACGCCGCCGTCGCCCAGATGAAGGCGGCGGGCGCGCGGTCGGTGGAGCTGATCGACTTCGAGGCCACCGACCCCGACAGCCACCCCAAGATGATGGATGAGGCGTTCGCCCACGGAGACATTGACGTGGCGATCGTCGCGTTCGGCATCCTCGGCGACGCCGAAGAGCTCTGGCAGGACCAGCACAAGGCCGTGCTGGCCGCCGAGATCAACTACACGGCAGCGGTTTCGGTGGGGGTGCTGCTCGGCGAGAAGATGCGCGCCCAGGGATTCGGCCAGATCATCGCGATGAGCTCGGCAGCCGGCGAGCGGGTCCGGCGGTCCAACTTCGTTTACGGCTCGACCAAGGCGGGGTTGGACGGCTTCTATCTGGGACTCGGGGAAGCGCTGCGCGAGTACGGGGTTCGCGTTCTGGTGATCCGCCCCGGTCAGGTGCGTACCCGGATGAGCGCCCACGTCAAGGAGGCCCCGCTCACCGTGGACAAGGAGTATGTCGCCAACCTGGCGGTGACCGCGGCCGCAAAGGGTAAGGAATTGGTTTGGGCGCCGGCAGCATTCCGTTACGTGATGATGGTGTTGCGACACATTCCGCGGAGCGTCTTCCGCAGGCTGCCAATCTGATCATGCGTAACGCGCTGGCCGCCCTGGGCCAGATGGCGCTGGCGGCCGCGGTGGCCGTCGTCGTCGCGGTCGTGTCGCTGGCCGCCATCTCCCGCGTGCAGTGGCCGGCCTTCCCGTCGTCCAACCAGCTGCACGCGCTGACCACGGTGGGCCAGGTCGGCTGCCTGGCCGGCCTGGTGGCCGTCGGGTGGGCGTGGGGACGGTCCGGCCGGTATCGGTGGGCGGCCCAACTGGGCGGGCTGGCGTTCGTGTCCGCGTTCACCGTCGTGACCCTGGGCATGCCGCTCGGCGCGACCAAGCTCTATCTGTTCGGCATCTCCGTCGACCAGCAATTCCGAACCGAATACCTGACCCGACTCACCGACAGCCCCGCCCTGCGCGACATGACCTACCTCGGGCTGCCGCCGTTCTACCCGCCCGGCTGGTTCTGGATCGGCGGGCGCGCCGCGGCGCTGAGCGGAACGCCGGCCTGGGAGATCTACAAGCCGTGGGCCGTCACCTCGATCACCATCGCGGTCGCCGTCGCCCTGGTGCTGTGGTGGCGGATGGTCCGCTTCGAGTACGCGCTGATCGTCACCACCGCGACCGCGGCGGCAACCCTGGCCTATGGCTCGCCCGAGCCGTACGCGGCCATGATCACCCTGCTGCTGCCGCCGGTGCTGGTGTTGACCTGGTCGGGCCTGCGCGGCGGCGAGCGCGGGGGCGGCTGGGCGGCGGTGGTCGCCGAGCGTGAAGTTAACAGCACACTCGAGGCCCAGCGTGAAACTAACTTCACGGTCGCGGCGGCGGAGCCGAGCGCGAGAAGCGGATGGGCCGCCGTCATCGCCGCCGGGCTCTTCCTGGGGTTCACCGCCACCTGGTACACGCTGCTGTTCGGCTTCAGCGCGTTCACGGTCCTGTTGATGGCCCTGTGGCTGGCCGGGGTGCGGTGGCGGCAGGGTGGCGCCGGGGCCGCCCTCGACCCGCTGCGCAGGCTGGCCGTCATTGCCGTCATCGCCGCGGCCATCGCGAGCACCACCTGGCTGCCGTTCGTGGTCCGGGCGGCCCGCAGTCCGGTCAGTAACTCCGGCAGCGCCCAGCACTACCTGCCGGCCGACGGCGCCGTCCTGACCTTCCCGATGCTGCAGTTCTCGCTGCTCGGGGCGGTCTGCCTGCTGGGCGCCCTGTGGCTGGTGGTGCGGGCCCGGTCATCCGCGCGGGCGGGGGCCCTGGCCGTCGGGGTGCTGGCCGTCTACCTGTGGTCGCTGCTGTCGATGCTGACCACGCTCGCGCGCACCACGCTGCTGTCGTTCCGGCTCCAGCCCACCCTGACCGTGCTGCTGGTGGCCGCGGGGGCGTTCGGCTTCATCGAGGCGGTGCGGGCGCTGTCCGCGCGAGGCGCCGCCTGGGAAAAAGCGACCCTTCCCGTCGCCGCGGCCATCGGCCTGGCCGCCGCCATCGCGTTCAGCCAGGACATCCCCGACGTGCTGCGCCCGGATCTCACCATCGCCTACACCGACACCGACGGCAACGGCCAGCGGGGCGACCGTCGACCGCCGAGCTCGGAGAAGTTCTACCCCGACATCGACCACGCCATCGCGACCGTGACCGGCAGGCCGCGCGACCAGACCGTGGTGATGACCGCCGACTACAGCTTCCTGTCCTTCTATCCCTATTGGGGATTCCAGGGACTGACGTCGCACTACGCCAACCCGCTGGCCCAATTCGACCTGCGGGCCGCCCAGATCAAGAAGTGGTCCAAGCTCAAATCCGCCGACGAGCTCATCCACGCGCTCGACACCTGTCCCTGGCCGCCGCCCACGGTCTTCCTCATGCGCCGCGGCGCGAACGGCAACTACACGCTGCGGCTGGCCGAGGACGTGTATCCCAACCAGCCCAACGTCCGTCGCTACACCGTCGATCTGCGGGCCGCCCTCTTCGACAGCCCGCAGTTCGTGGTCCACGGTGTCGGCCCGTTCGTGGTGGCGATCCGCAAACCCCCCGACAAACCACTGACAAGCCACTGATGAGCACCGACACCTCACCGCACAGCCTCGAAGAACTAGCATCTAGCACCGTGACCGACACGGGAGCCAACCACCGGATCGCCCGGTTGGTTGCCACCGTCGCCGGGCTGCTCGGGGCCCTGCTGGCCATCGCCACCCCGCTGCTGCCGGTCAACCAGACCACCGCGCAGCTGAACTGGCCGCAGAACGGCGCCTTCGCGAGCGTCGACGCGCCGCTGATCGGGTACGTCGCCACCGATCTCAGCGTCACCATCCCCTGCCAGGCCGCCGCCGGGCTGGTCGGCGCGCCGAACGCCGGCAAGACGGTGCTGTTGTCGACAGTGCCGAAGCAGGCCCCCAAGGCCGTCGACCGCGGGCTGCTCATCCAGCGCGCGAACGACTATCTCGTGGTGGTGGTGCGCAACGTCGCGGTGGTGACCGCCCCACTCAGCCAGGTGCTCAGCCCGGCCTGCCAGCGGTTGACCTTCACTGCACACGCCGAGAAGGTCACCGCCGAATTCGTCGGGCTGACCCAGGGACCCAACGCGGAGCACCCCGGCTCGCCGCTGCGCGGGGAGAAGAGCGGCTACGACTTCCGGCCCCAGATCGTCGGTGTGTTCACCGATCTCAGCGGGCCGGCGCCGGCGGGCCTGAGCTTCTCGGCGACCATCGACACCCGATACAGCAGCAGCCCCACCCAGCTGAAGATGGCGGCGATGATCCTCGGCGTGGTGCTGACCGCCGCCGCCTTGGTCGCGCTGCACCTGCTCGACACCGCCTTCGAAACCGCCGGGGCCACCCGCCACCGCCGCTTCCTGCCGTCGCGCTGGTGGTCGGTCAGCGGGCTGGACGCGCTGGTCATCGCGGTGCTGGTGTGGTGGCAGTTCGTCGGCGCGAACACCTCCGACGACGGCTACATCCTCACCATGGCCCGGGTCTCCGAGCACGCCGGTTACATGGCCAACTACTACCGCTGGTTCGGCACGCCGGAGGCCCCCTTCGGCTGGTACTACGACCTGCTGGCCCTGTGGGCCCACGTCAGCACCGCCAGCATCTGGATGCGGCTGCCCACCCTGGCGATGGCGCTCACGTGCTGGTGGGTGATCAGCCGGGAGGTCATGCCGCGCCTGGGTCACGCCGTCAAACAGAACCGCGGCGCGGCGTGGACGGCGGCCGGCATGTTCCTGGCCGTGTGGCTGCCGCTCAACAACGGCCTGCGGCCCGAGCCGATCATCGCGCTGGGCATCCTGCTGACCTGGTGCTCGGTGGAGCGCGCGGTGGCCACCAGCCGGCTGCTGCCGGTGGCGGTCGCCTGCATCATCGGCGCGCTGACGCTGTTCTCCGGGCCGACGGGCATCGCCTCGATCGGCGCCCTGCTGGTCGCGATCGGGCCGCTGCGGACCATCCTGCACCGCCGATCCAAGCTGTTCGGCGCGCTGCCCTTGGTCGCGCCCCTGCTCGCCGCGGTCACCGTCACCGCCATCCTGATCTTCCGCGACCAGACTCTGGCCGGCGAGGTGCAGGCCAGCATGCTCAAGCGCGCCGTCGGGCCCAGCCTCAGCTGGTTCGACGAACACATCCGCTACGAGCGGCTGTTCATGGCCAGCCCCGACGGATCGGTCGCCCGCCGCTTCGCCGTCCTGGCCCTCGTCTTGGCGCTCGGCATCACGGTCGCCATGTCGTTGCGCAAGGGCCGGATTCCGGGCACGGCCGCCGGGCCCAGCCGCCGCATCGTCGGGATCACCATCATCTCGTTCATCGCGATGATGTTCACCCCCACCAAGTGGACCCACCACTTCGGCGTGTTCGCCGGGCTGGCCGGGCCGCTGGGTGCGCTGGCCGCGGTCGCCGTGACCGCGGTGGCGATGCGGTCCCGCCGCAACCGCACCATGTTCGCCGCGGCGGTGCTGTTCCTGGTAGCCCTGTCGTTCGCCAGCGTCAACGGCTGGTGGTATGTCTCCAATTTTGGTGTGCCATGGTCGAATTCGTTCCCGGCATGGCATTACGCCTTCGCCACCGCGCTACTGGGGCTGACCGTCCTCGTGCTGCTGCTGGCGGCGTGGTTCCACTTCGTCGATCCCGACAACGGCGCGCCCAAAACCCGTCTGGGCACGCGAGTTGCCGGAATTGTCCAGTCCCCGTTGGCGATTGCGACCTGGGTGCTGGTGGTCTTCGAGGTGGCGTCGTTGACCCTGGCGATGACCGCCCAGTACCCCGCGTGGTCGGTGGGTCGCTCCAACCTCGAGGCGCTTACCGGCAAGTCCTGCGGCCTGGCCGAGGACGTGCTGGTGGAACAGGATCCCAACGCCGGCATGCTGTCCCCGGTGAGCGCCACGGCGGGCCCTGTAGTAGCACAAGCACTGGGGGCGGGCCTGTCGGAAGCCTTCACGCCCAACGGCATTCCGGCCGACGTCCGGGCCGACCCGGTGATGGAGCGGCCCGGTGACCGCAGCTTCATCAACGACGACAAGCTGGTCACCGGCGCGGAGGCCGGCACCGAGGGCGGCACCACCCCGGCGCCCGGAATCAACGGATCGGTCGCGCAGCTGCCCTACAACCTGGACCCGGCACGCACGCCCGTGCTGGGCAGCTGGCGCCCGGGCATTCAGGTGCCCGCCCATCTGCGATCGGGCTGGTACCGGCTGCCCGCCCGCGACGGCGCGCGGCCGCTGCTGGTGGTGAGCGCGGCCGGCCGTTTCGACCCCCGCGAGGTTCAGGTCCAGTGGGCGACCGACGACGAAGCGGCGGGCGGGCACCCCGGCGGGTCGTTCCAGTTCGCCGACGTGGGGGCGTCGCCGGCGTGGCGCAACCTGCGGCTGCC
>NZ_LZJG01000206.1:0-950 GCF_001667785.1 Mycobacterium sp. E3247
GGCACTTGACGCTCCAGAAATCCCTCGGGCTTGCCAAGGTCAGCCAGACCGCGCCGTCGCCAGTCCACCGCGGCCAGGTGGACCAGTCCGTCGACGTAGGCCATCGCTAGGCCGTGCCGCAGGGTGATGTCACCGAGAAAGGGTTCGGGCAGCTCGAACCCCGGCGTGAATCCGTCGACGACGCCCATCAGCATGAATTCAGAACCAAGTACGTCGGTGTCAGCACAGTACAGCACGGGCTGCGGGTGCGGAACCGGTGTGCCTTCGAGGGCGTGCAGAATGCGCCACTCGCGGTGGGTGTTTGACGCGCTCGGGTCATTCTTCACCACGGGTGGGCGGCGCAGGACCCAGGCGTCGTCGCCGCGTGCTACGCGGAACAGTGCATTGGCGATTCCGGTGCTTGCCCCGATGCGTTCAGCCGTCAGCGGCTGACCACGGCCAGGGAGGCGGTCGCCGATCCACTCGTCGAGCCGGCCAATGTCGACAAGGTGTGCGGTGGTGGTCATCGCTCCGAAGATAGCAATCTTGACAGTGAGTGTCAATGATGGCAGGGTATGACACATGATCAACTTCGAGTTGCCTCATGAGGTTCGTGAACTGCGGACGCGTGTCGCCGCATTCATCGACGAGGTAGTGCTGCCGGCGGAGCCACAGATCGGCACGCGTCCCTTCTTCGACATCGTCAAGGAGGTCCAGGACAGGGCCCACGCGGAAGGGTTGTGGTGCCCCTTCGTACCGGTGCAGTACGGCGGAATGGGGTTGGGGCACTTGGCCAATGCCGTCGTGCAAGTCGAAGTGGGCCGCGCGTTCAGCCATCTGGGTGCGTGGGCGTTGAACTGCATGGGCCCACAGGACGCGACCATGCTGACCCTCATCGAGCACGGGACCGAGGAGCAGAAGCAGCGCTACCTGGTCCCGCTGGTCAACGGCGATATCCGGGTCTCCATCGT
>NZ_LZJG01000207.1:0-58270 GCF_001667785.1 Mycobacterium sp. E3247
AAAGTCGCTGTGAGGCGGGCACATCGCCGCTTCCCCCGGCGAGAAACGCATGTGGCCGCTGTGACTCAGCTCGCGACCGACAGCACGATGCCGTCCAGGATGTCGTGCTCGCTGACGGTCAGCTCGTCGATGCCGGCGCGGGCGCGCAACTCGCGCGCCAGTTCCTCGACCACGATCGCGCCGCCGCCGATCACGTCTGCCCGCCCCTCGTGCATGGGCCCCAAAGCGGCGCGCTCGGAGCGGGTCATGCCGATCAGCCGCTCGCACACCGCCAACAGGTCGCCGCCGGGAACGCGCGAAAGGTGAATGGCCGCAGAGTCATACGCCGTCATGTTGTGGGCCAGCGCGGACAGTGTGGTCATCGTGCCGGCCAGCCCGACCCAGGTCCGCGCGCCCTCGACGGACACCACGCCCAGCGCGACGTCCAGCCGCTCGCGCACCACCGCGCGGGCCGCGGCCACCTCCTCGGGCGTCGGCGGGTCCGAGTGCAGGCAGCGCTCGGTCAGCCGCACGCAGCCGATGTCGGCCGAGTAGCTCGCCGTCACCGACTCACCACCCACCACGATCTCGGTGGATCCTCCCCCGAGGTCCACCACTACGAAAAGCCCAGCCGCAGGGTCTAATTCGCCGACCGCACCGCGGAACGACAGGGCGGCCTCCTCGGCCCCGGTGATCACCTCCGCCACCGCGCCCGGCACCGCCGCGCCCAGCACGTCGGCCGTCATCGCGAAGAAGACGTCACGATTGACGACGTCGCGAGCGGCCGAGGTGGCCACCATCCGCACCCGCTCGACGCGGTGGCGGCGCAGCAGCTCGGCATAGTCGGTCAGCGCCTGCCGGGTTCGGGCGATCGCCTCCGGCGCGAACTGGCCGGTCGCGTCGACACCCTGGCCCAGCCGCACGATCCGGGTCTCCCGGTGCACGTCGCGCAGGCGTCCGTCCGTCACGTCGGCGATCAGCAACCGAATCGAGTTGGTGCCGCAGTCGATTCCGGCGAGCCTGCTCACCATTGCCCGGCCACCAGAATGCCGGTCATTGCGGGCTCGGGTGCCAGAATGGCCAGCGCCTCATCGCCGAGCGGGTTGCACCCCGGCCCCTTGGCCAACGAGTGCGCGATCAGCACGTGCAGGCACTTGACCCGGTCCGGCATTCCTCCCCCGGAAAACGTGGTGCCCAACGGCTCGATCGCGTCCCGCTCGGCCAGATACGACTCGTGGGCCCGCCGATACGCGGCCGCCAATTCGGGGTCGTGCCGCAGCCGCTCGGACATCTCGCGCATCAACCCCGTCGTCTCCAGCCGGCTTGCGGCCGCGGTCAGTACCGGATGTGTCAGGTAGTACAACGTCGGAAAGGGCGTGCCGTCAGGCAGTTTCGGCGTGGTCTTCACCACTGCAGGCTCACCGTTGGGGCAGCGGTAGGCGATGTCGAGCACGCCCCGCGGCTCACGCCCGAGCTGACGCGCCACGGCCGCCAGATCGGCACGCTCAACCACCGGGCGCCGTGGGGTTCGGTGCGGCCGGTGGGACGGGACCGCCCGGGCCCGGTTGCGACGGAGGGACTTCCGGCGGCGGCACATTGGCCGGCGGCAGGTGCGGCGCGTCGGCGATGGTGTGCCACAGCGCGGTGTACCAGGGATCGGTGTTGGCGGGTTTCGCCGCCTGCCCCCCGGGTTCGGACGGGGTGGCCCCCGACGGCGCAAGCTGCACCTGGAACGGGATGTCGCCCGGCTTCACGAATCCGAGCCGCTCGCGCGCCTGCGCCGCGATGTAGGCCGGATCGCCGAGCTTGGCCTTTCTCTGCTCGAGGTCGGCGATCTGCCGGCGCAGCGCGGCTTCGCTTGCCGTCAACTGATTCATCTCGGTGCGCTGCGCGAAGTAGGTGCGCACCGGGCCGGCGATGGTCAGCGTCAGCACGCAGATCACCGCGGCCAGCACCGCCGCGCGCCGGGCGGTGAAACCCAACCGTTGCTCGGACCGTTGCTCGACGGACTCGGCGACCTGCCGCTTGATCGGCTCGACCACATGCTCGAAAGCAGACCGCGCGCCGGCCTGCTTCGCGGTCGGCGAGGGCTTGGAGGCCGGCTTGGTGGTGCGGCGGCGCCGAACCGAATCCCCGGCCTTCCCCGGACGCGATGCCGGGGAACGCCGTTTCGGATCCGGCTTGGCGGGCAAGCTATTTGGCCTCCGGCGCATACCGCGGGAACGCCAGATCGCCGGCGTAACGGGCGGCGTCGCCCAGCGCCTCTTCGATCCTCAGCAGCTGGTTGTATTTGGCGACCCGCTCGCTGCGGGCGGGCGCACCGGTCTTGATCTGCCCGCTGCCGACGGCCACCGCCAGGTCGGCGATCGTGGTGTCCTCGGTCTCGCCGCTGCGGTGGCTCATCATGGTGCGGTACCCGCTGTGGTGGGCGAGCGAGACGGCGTCGAGGGTCTCGGTCAGCGTGCCGATCTGATTCACCTTGACCAGCAACGCGTTTGCGACACCCTTCTCGATGCCTTCCTCGAGGCGCTCGGGATTGGTGACGAAGATGTCGTCGCCGACGATCTGCACGCGGTCACCGATCGACGCCGTCAGCGCGGCCCAGCCGGCCCAATCGTCCTCGGACAGCGGGTCTTCGATGGACACCAGCGGATAGGAGCCGAGCAGCCCGGCGTAGAACTCCGCCATCTGCTCGGCGCTGCGGGTGCTGCCCTCGAAGGCGTATCCGGTGCCGTCGGTGTAGAACTCGGTGGCGGCGGCGTCGAGGGCCAGCGCCACGTCGACGCCCAGCTTGAAACCGGCGGACTCGATGGCCCGGCCGATCAGGTCCAGGGCCGCGGTGGTGCCGGCTACGTCGGGCGCGAAACCGCCCTCGTCGCCCAGGCCGGTGCTCAGGCCCTCCTTCTTCAGTACCGACTTGAGCGAGTGGTACACCTCGGCGCCCCAGCGCAAGGCTTCGGCGAAGCTCGGAGCGCCGATCGGTGCCACCATGAATTCCTGGATGTCGACGGCGGTGTCGGCGTGCGCGCCGCCGTTGAGGATGTTCATCATCGGCACCGGCAGGATGTGCGCGTTCGGCCCGCCGATGTAGCGGAACAGCGGCAGCTCGGCGGAGTCGGCGGCGGCCTTGGCGACGGCCAGCGACACACCGAGGATGGCGTTGCCGCCCAGCCGGGACTTGTCGGGGGTGCCGTCGAGGTCGACCAGCGCCTGGTCCACCAACCGCTGGTCGTCGGCGGCCAGGCCGATGACCGCCGGACCGATCTCGTCGAGGACGGCCTCCACGGCCTTGTGCACGCCCTTGCCGCCGTAACGCTCACCGCCGTCACGCAACTCGACGGCCTCGTGCTCACCGGTCGACGCGCCGGACGGCACCGCCGCGCGGGCAAACGTCCCGTCCGCCAGGGCGATCTCGACCTCGACCGTCGGGTTGCCGCGGGAGTCGAGGATCTCGCGGGCCCCGACCTGCTCGATAATCGGCACTGAGTTTCTCCTTGTGTTCCGTAGCTGGTGCCGGCCTCGCCGCCGTTAGCGTAAAGCCTGGTACATCCTGCTACAGCGGGTGACCCGCCGCATAAGCGGTCGCCCAGTCGCGCACCGCCCGCGCGTAGACGCCGGAGTTGTTGTAGGCCCGCAGCGCGGTGATCCAGCCGCGCGGTGTGGCCAGATCCTTTCCCCGCCAACACAGGTAACCGGCCGCCGCGAGGGCGGCATCGTCGATGTTGTCCGGGCTGACGCGGCCGTCGTTGTGGGCGTCCACGCCGTACAACCGCCAGGTCTCGGGGATGAACTGCATCGGGCCCATGGCGCGCACCACCCCGTCGTCGTCCGTGGCCGGTTCCTCGCTGTCGACGATGCGCAGGGTGCCGCCGCTTCCGTCCAGGCGGACACCGCGAATCGGGGGGCTGACATCCCCGTTGGGCGCCAGCCGCGCGCCGCGATAAGTGCCATGGTGGCTCTCGACCTGCCCGATGCCCGCCAGCGTGGTCCACGCGATGTGGCACCTCGGGTTCTCGACCTCGGCGACCCGGGCGGCGTACGCGTAGGCCTCCAATGCGATCACGGGAATCTCCAACGTGGCCGACCGTTGCTCGGCCCAGGCCCGAAGCTGGTCCGCGGGCCGGCCGCTGGCGTGCGTGTCCACCGGCGGCACCGGAGCCCCGGCCGGCGGCGGGACGCCCTCCGGGATGAACAGGCTGAGCTGCCACGTGCAGCTGGAGGCCAGCAGCATCGCAGTCGCGCCGATCACGGCGGCCGCGCGCAACCAAGGCCTCGGCGACACCATGCTGGTTAAAGCTCCCTCGGACTCCCCTGCACCAAATTCCGCCCCACCATCGTCCCATGGGTTCCGGTGTGCCCGGCCGCGTTCGGGCTGCAGCGCACGATCAGGCGTCGTCGGCCGCGGCGTCCACCGCGGATTCGTCGACCGCCTCGTCGGGCGTGGCCGGCTCGTCGGCGGCGGCCCCGGCCGAGGGCCAGTGCTCACGCCACTCGTCTTCCGTGATCTCCCCGAGCGGGGCCACGTCGAACTCCTCGGGGACGCCTACGCCGCGGCGCGTGGCGGCGATCGCCCGCTCGACCTCGCGGACCGTGTCGACGAACTCCAGCACGGCGGTGCGCAGCGCGCCTTCCGCGTCGCCGTCGGCCGACACGGAAACGGAGGTGATCTCGGCGGGGACGAGGTCGGCGGGCAGGCCGGCCTTCTGGGCCCGCTCGATCACCTTCTGCGCCAGGGCCAGCGCCGGCTGCCCGGTGTGCACGTCGTCCATCACGGATTTCCGCGGCTTTTCGGCCGCCTTGCGCTCTTCCCACTGGGCCAGCTGCTCTTCCAGCGAAATGGTCTGCCCCGCAAGCACACCCGGAACCCGGTTGCCCAACTTCCGCATCAGCGTGACCGCGACGTCGTCGATGGTGAAGGGCAGCTGCGGGGCATCCTCGGCGATGCGCGCGTGAAAGAGCACCTGCAGCAACACGTCGCCGAGTTCTTCCCGCAGCGCCTCGGCGCTGCCGCTGCGCACCGCGTCCAGCAGTTCGTAGGTCTCCTCCAGCAGGAATCGGCGCAGGGAGTCGTGGGTTTGCTCGCTCTCCCACGGTCCGGCGGTGCGCAGCTTGTCCATCATCGCGACCACGTCGACCAGACGTTCGCCGCGCGGCGTCTCCGGTGCGGAGATCAATCGCGCGCCCGCGGACAGCCGGGCGGTGACGGCGGGATGGTCGGGGTCCGACGACAGCAGCACCGGCGCCGGATCTTCGGGGTCCCCGGCATGCACCGGGCGCGCCGCGGGCAGCGACCACGGCACCGCGACGGGCATCTCCTCGGTGTACTGCACCTCTCCGCCGAGGTGCTCAATGGCCTCGACGGGCACCAGCGACGGGCGCCGCGGGTCGCACAAGACGACGATCATGGGCGCCTCTCCTCTCCCCCGCAAGCGGGAGGTACCCCCACATCGCTTCGTCCCCCGCAAGCGGGTGGTGCCCCCACCGCATCGTCGCCGGCGCGGATCATCGCGCTTGCCGTTCCTCACTGGACATCGGTGCAGGTGAACCCGTTATACCAATATCGGTCTGGGGCTTACCTTCCAGCGCCGTCACCAGGTTGGCCACCATCTGCAGCAATTCGACGTCGCGGATGCGCGCGGCGCCGACCCCGCCCGCCCGCGGGATGGGCACCTGCACGGTGGACGTCGTGGCGCGGTAGCTCGCGGCCGGATACATCCGCTTGAGCCGCACCTGGGCCGAGTCGGGCAGCGTCATCGGCGACAACCGCACGGTCGCCGCCGACGGGGCCGACACCTCGGTGATGCCGGCGGCGCGGCACAGCAGCCGCAACCGCGCCACCGCGACCAGGCGCAGCGCCGGTTCGGGCAGCGCACCGTAGCGGTCGACGAGTTCCTCGATGACGGCGCCGATGGCCGCGTCATCCGAAGCGGCGGCCAGGCGACGGTAGGCCTCCAGCCGGAGCCGGTCACTGGCGATGTAGTCCGGCGGCAGGTGCGCGTCCACCGGCAGGTCGATGCGCACGTCCTTGGGCTCCTCGGCGGTGGTCACCGTCTGCCCGGTCGAGGCCGACTCCAAGGCGGCCCGATAGGCCTCCACGGCCTCGCCCACCAGCCGCACGTAGAGGTCGAAGCCGACCCCGGCGACGTGCCCGGACTGCTCGACGCCCAGCACGTTGCCCGCCCCCCGGATCTCGAGGTCCTTCAGCGCCACGGCCATGCCCGCGCCCAGTTCGTTGTTCTGCGCGATGGTCGCCAACCGGTCGTAGGCCGTCTCGGTCAGCGGCGCGTGCGGCGGATACAGAAAGTAGGCGTAGCCGCGCTCGCGGCTGCGCCCCACCCGGCCGCGCAGCTGGTGCAGCTGCGAGAGCCCGAAGGTGTCGGCGCGCTCGACGATCAGCGTGTTGGCATTCGAGATGTCCAGCCCGGTCTCCACGATCGTGGTGCACACCAAGATGTCGTACTCGCGGTTCCAGAAGCCCTGCACGGTGCGTTCCAGCCGCTCCTCGGGCATCTGCCCGTGCGCGACGACCACCCGCGCCTCCGGGACCAGCTCGCGGACCCGGGCGGCCGCGCGGTCGATCGAGCTGACCCGGTTGTGCACGTAGAACGCCTGCCCGTCGCGCAGCAACTCGCGCCGCAGCGCCGCCGCGACCTGCTTGTCGTCCTGGGGGCCGACGTAGGTCAGCACGGGGTAGCGCTCCTCGGGCGGCGTCAGGATCGTCGACATCTCGCGGATGCCCGCCAGGCTCATCTCCAGGGTCCGCGGGATCGGCGTGGCGCTCATGGTCAGCACGTCGACGTGGGTGCGCAACGACTTGATGTGCTCCTTGTGCTCGACGCCGAAGCGCTGCTCCTCGTCGACGACCACCAGGCCCAGATCCTTCCAGCGCACCCCCGTTTGCAGCAGCCGGTGGGTGCCGATCACGACGTCCACCGACCCGTCGGCCATGCCCTCGATCACAGCGCGGGACTCGGCGTTGTCGGTGAACCGCGACAGCCCCTTGACGGTCACCGGGAAGCCGGCCATCCGGTCGGTGAACGTCTGCAGGTGCTGATCGGCCAGCAGCGTGGTGGGCACCAGCACCGCGACCTGCTTGCCGTCCTGGACCGCCTTGAACGCCGCGCGCACCGCGATCTCGGTCTTGCCGTAGCCGACGTCGCCGCAGATCACCCGGTCCATCGGGATGGGCTTTTCCATGTCGGCCTTGACCTCGGTGATGGCGGTGAGCTGGTCGACGGTCTCGGTGAAGCCGAACGCGTCCTCCATCTCGGCCTGCCAGGGGGTATCCGGCGCGAACGCGTGCCCCGGGCTGGCCTGCCGCTTGGCGTACAACGCGACGAGCTCGCCGGCGATCTCGCGCACCGCGCGGCGGGCCTTGGTCTTGGTGTTGGCCCAGTCGCTGCCGCCCAGCTTGGAAAGCGCCGGCGCCTGCCCGCCGACGTAGCGCGACAGCTGGTCCAGCGAGTCCATCGGGACGTAGAGCTTGTCCGACCCACCGCCGCGCTTGCTGGACGCGTACTCCAGCACCAGGTACTCGCGCCGGGCCCCGCCGACGGTGCGTTCGGTCATTTCGACGAAGCGGCCGATGCCGTGCTGGTCGTGCACCACCAGGTCACCGGCCGTCAGCGCCAGCGGGTCGACGGTGTTGCGGCGCTTGGCCGCCAGCCGCTTGCCCTCGACGGCGGTGGGGCGGCTGCCGGTCAGGTCGGTCTCGGTGATGACGACCAGGTTGGCGCCGGGGATGATGACACCCTCGTGCAGCGGGCCCTTGAGGACGCTGACGATCCCCGGTTTGAGCGTGGTGTCCGCCGCGTCCGGTTCCAGCATGGCGGCGGGAGTGTCGGAGTCGGCGAGCCGCTCGACCACCCGATGCGCGGTCCCGACGCCGGGCGCGACCACCGCGGCGTAGCCGCCGGTCGAGACGTGGGCGCGCAGCATGGCGAAGATGCCGTCAATGTCGTGCTGATGCCCGCGGGCCGACGGCGCCGACCGGATGTCCAGCTCCACCGCGGACTCGTCGGACAACTGGCTCAGCGTCCACCACGGGTGACCGGACTTCGCCGCCGCGGCGCGCACGTCGTCGAGCTCGGCGAAGCCCGATCCGCCGAACTGCGTCACGTCCACGGGTGCGTCCGTGCCCAGCGCCGCGACCGACCAGGACGCCTCGAGGAATTCGCTGCCCGTCTTGATCAGGTCCGCCGCCCGGGTGCGGACCTTTTCGGGGTCGCACAGCAGCACCGGCGTGCGCGGGGCCAGCTGGTCGGTCAGCAGCACGTGCTCGCCGGGCCGCAGCACCGGCAGCAGCGCCTCCATTCCGTCGACCGCGATGCCCTCGGCCAACTTGGCCAGCATGTCGATGACGCTGCCGGTGATGGCGGGCTCGGCGCCCGAATGCCGGGCGGCCAGCGCGCCGGCCCGTTCCCGGACGTCGTCGGTCAGCAGCAGTTCGCGGCAGGCCACCGCGATGACCGTGTCGACCTCGATCTCGGAAATGGAGCGCTGGTCGGCGACGGCGAACATCCGCATCTCGCTGACCTCGTCGCCCCAGAACTCGACGCGGACCGGGTGTTCGGCGGTCGGTGGGAAGACGTCGAGAATTCCGCCACGGACGGCGAACTCGCCCCGCCGGCCCACCATGTCGACCCGGGTGTAGGCCAGCTCGACCAGCCGGGCGACCACATCCTCGAAGGCGATCTCCTGCCCCACGCTCAGGGTTACCGGCTCGACCAGCCCCAGCTGTGGCGTCATCGGCTGCAGCAGCGAGCGCACCGCCGTCACCACCATTTGCAGTGGCGGTCCCAGCCGTGCGTCGTCCGGATGGGCCAGCCGGCGCAGCACGGTCAATCGGGCGCCGACGGTGTCGACGCCCGGTGAGAGCCGCTCGTGCGGCAGCGTCTCCCAGGACGGGAAGGCCGCCACGGCGTCGCCGAAGACGCCGCGCAGCTCGGCGGTCAGGTCATCGGCTTCGCGCCCGGTCGCGGTGACTACCAGCAAAGGACCCGACCGCGCCAGCGCACTGGCGACGAACAACCGTGCGCTGGCTGGACCCACCAGGTGAAGCTCGGCCGGTCGTTCGGCCGCGCTGTCGATCAGCTGCTGGAAGGCCGGCGCGGTGAGCGCCAATTCAACGAGCCCCGCGATCGGGGGTTCTGGGCGAGCAGGCCCCGGTGCGGTCATGATGAATCCATTCTAGGGGCGCCAAGATTCGTCAATTTCGAGCCCGGCGCCGTCAAGGGGTCGTAAGGAAAACCCCGACCGCCTCGGCGCGGGCGCACCGTGGACTCATGACATTGCTGGACATCCTGCCGTCCATCGGTGACGCGGCGCCCCCGCTGTGCGCCGGCGCCGGACGCCACGCCCCGGACGGCCTGGCCGACGAGGCCGATTTCCGGGAGCGCGCCCGCCGTTGGCGCAAAGCGCTGCGGGGTGCGCGCGTCGTCTACTTCGGCCGGTCGCCGCTGACCGCCGAGGTCGCGCGCTTCGTACGCGAACAGGGCCTCGGCATCGGCGTCCGCTCGGACGGCGAGCTGGCGGTCGCCCTCGCCGCGGGGACGGACCCGGCACGCATCGTCGCGCACCCAGGATCGCCCGAGTTGTTGCGCGACGCGGTGGGCGTCGGCGTCGGGCGCATCGTGCTGGACTCGCCCATCGAGGCTCCCCACGTCGCCGGCCCGGCGCGGCGCGGGCCGGCGCGCACCACCTTCGACCTGGTGGGCCTGCACTGCCGGCCGGATCCTTCGGCGACCCGGGCCGGCGCCGCGGCCCGCTACGACGAGGCGATCCGCCGGACGATTGCCGCCATGGCGGACGTCCGCGCCCGGCACGACATCATCCTCACCGAACTTCACTTGGGTGGTGACCAGGCCGATCCCTACGTCGTGGGCGGATCGGAACCCGGTGCCGACGAGCTGGCCGCCATCATCGAGGACGCGCTCGACGAGGCCTGCGCCGCAGAGCATTTCCCCCGGCCCGTCGTCGCGGTGGGTGTGACGCTGACCGCATGAACCCGCCGGGCCGAGCCCCTACTGGTCCTGCAGCCTGGGGTCGGCCTCCAGATGGGTCAGCCCGTTCCACATCAGGTTGACCAGGTGCGCGGCGACCACTTCTTTCTTGGGCTCGCGGGTGTCGAGCCACCACTGCGCCGTCATCGACACCGAGCCCACCAGCGCCTGCGCGTACAGCGGCGCCAGCTCCGGGTCCAGGCCGCGACGCGCGAAGTCGCCGGCCAGGATGGAACTGACCTGGCTGACGGCGTCGTTGAGCAGGCTGGAGTAGGTGCCGGAGCTGATCGCGGCCGGCGAGTCGCGGATCATGATCCGGAAGCCGTCGGTGCGCTCCTCGACGTAGGTGAGCAACGCCAGCGCGACCCGTTCGACGCGCACCCGGGACCGGTTGTTGGTCAGCGACGAGGTGATGCCGTCGAGCAACGCCGACATCTCCCGGTCGACGACCACGGCGTACAACCCCTCCTTGCCGCCGAAATGTTCATAGACGACCGGCTTGGACACGTTGGCGCGCAGCGCGATCTCCTCGATCGAGGTGCCCTCGTAGCCGCGTTCGGCGAACAGCGAGCGTGCGATGCCGATGAGTTGCTGTCGGCGCTCGCTGCCGGTCATCCGCGCGCGCGGCGCGCGCACCTCCTTGTCCGGCTCCTTATCGAGAACAGCCACGTCAATCAGCGTATAGCGTCGACAGGCCCGAAAAGCCGGTGTATCACTCGGCGCCGCGGTCGGCCCGCACACCGTCTAAAGTCTTGGGTTGGCGCGGTCTGCCGCCCGGTCCGTCGTGGTGTAATCGGCAGCACCTCTGATTTTGGTTCAGATAGTTCAGGTTCGAGTCCTGGCGACGGAGCACGGCTCGCGAGTGTGGGGCCTATGGACGAATTCGCGGCAGTTTCCATACCTAGGGCCCACAGTCGGCGAGTCGACCTAGGCGAGTCGACATAGGCGCCAGCCCTGGGCGCGGTCTTTGCGTCAACATCAGATGAAGTGCCACGCTTGACGGCGTGTCGTCCTACGGAGACGGCGTACCCGCCGGGGTTGAGGAGAGTTGATGGCGTCTCGTGGTGATACCGCGGTCCTGGTGCTCGCGGCCGGGCCCGGCACCCGGATGCGTTCGGACACCCCCAAGGTGCTGCACGAGATCGGCGGGCGCAGCATGCTGTCGCACCTGCTGCACGCCATCACCAAGGTCGCGCCGCAGCACCTGGTCGTTGTCCTGGGCCACGATCATCAGCGCATCGCGCCGCTGGTGGCCGAATCGGCCGACGCCCTCGGCCGTGGCATCGAGGTCGCCCTGCAGGACCGGCCGCTGGGCACCGGCCACGCGGTCCGCTGCGGGCTGTCCGCGCTGCCCGACGACTACGCCGGCGTGGTCGTCGTCACCTCCGGCGACACGCCGCTGCTGGACCCCGACACCCTGGCGGGCCTGATCGAGACGCACAACGCCGGGGCTGCCGCCGCGACCGTGCTCACCACGACCCTGGACGACCCCACCGGCTATGGCCGCATCCTGCGCACCCAGGACGACGAGGTCACCGCGATCGTGGAGCACGCCGACGCAACGCCGTCCCAGCGGGAAATCCGCGAGGTGAACGCCGGGGTCTACGCCTTCGACGTCGCGGCGTTGCGCTCCGCGCTGAGCCGGCTGAGCTCCGACAACGCCCAGCAGGAGCTCTACCTGACCGACGTCATCTCGATCCTGCGCGGGGACGGGCGGGCCATCCAGGCCCAGCACGTCGACGACAGCGCCCTGGTCGCCGGCGTCAACAACCGCGTGCAGCTGGCGCAACTGGGCGCCGAGCTCAACCGCCGCCTCGTCGCCGCCCATCAGATGGCCGGGGTGACCATCGTGGACCCGGCGACCACCTGGATCGACGTCGACGTCACGATCGGGCGCGACACCGTCATCCACCCCGGCACGCAGCTGCTGGGGCGCAGCCAGGTCGGGAGCCACTGCGTCGTCGGCCCCGACACCACACTCACCGACGTCACCGTCGGCGACGGTGCGTCGGTGGTGCGCACGCACGGCACGTCGTCGTCCATCGGTGCGGGGGCCACGGTCGGCCCGTTCACCTATCTGCGGCCCGGCACCGTGCTGGGCGACGAAGGCAAGCTCGGGGCGTTCGTCGAGACCAAGAACTCCACGATCGGCACGGGCACCAAGGTTCCGCACCTGACCTACGTCGGGGACGCCGACATCGGCGAACACAGCAACATCGGGGCGTCGAGCGTCTTCGTCAACTACGACGGCACGTCCAAGGCCCGCACCACCGTCGGCTCGCACGTGCGCACCGGGTCGGACACCATGTTCGTCGCCCCGGTGACGGTCGGCGACGGGGCGTACACCGGCGCGGGAACCGTGGTCCGCGACGACGTCCCGCCGGGCGCGCTGGCCGTGTCCGCGGGCCCGCAGCGCAACATCGAGGGCTGGGTACAGCGCAAACGACCGGGCAGCGCGGCCGCCGAGGCGGCCGAGAAGGCGGCCCGAAAACCGTCCGGGGCCGTCGAAGGGAAATCCGAGCCCGAACAGACACCGTGATGTCGGTTTCTGGTAACCCGGCCACTTTTCCGTACGATTCGCTACGTACGATTGGCCATCCACTTTTGATCCGAACGGCGAGGGCAGTGCGTTGAGCCACGACTGGACCGACAACCGCAAAAACCTGATGCTCTTCTCCGGCCGTGCGCACCCGGAGTTGGCCGAGCAGGTGGCAAAGGAGCTCGACGTCCACGTCACCGCTCAGACGGCGCGCGAGTTCGCCAACGGCGAGATCTTCGTGCGGTTCCATGAGTCGGTGCGCGGGTGCGACGCGTTCGTCCTGCAATCACATCCGAATCCGGTGAACAACTGGCTGATGGAACAGCTGATCATGATCGACGCGCTCAAGCGGGGCAGCGCCAAGCGGATCACCGCGGTCATGCCGTTCTACCCGTACGCCCGGCAGGACAAGAAGCATCGCGGCCGCGAACCGATCTCGGCGCGGCTGGTCGCCGACCTGCTCAAGACGGCGGGCGCCGACCGGATCGTGACCGTCGACCTGCACACCGACCAGATCCAGGGATTCTTCGACGGGCCGGTCGACCATATGCGCGCCCAGAACCTGCTGACCGGGTACATCCGCGACAACTACCCCGACGGCAACATGGTGGTCGTCTCCCCCGACTCGGGCCGGGTACGCATCGCCGAGAAGTGGGCCGACGCATTGGGTGGCGTTCCACTGGCCTTCATTCACAAGACCCGCGATCCGCGGGTGCCCAACCAGGTGGTGTCCAACCGGGTCGTCGGCGAAGTGCAGGGCCGGACCTGCGTGCTCATCGACGACATGATCGACACCGGCGGCACCATCGCGGGCGCGGTCAAGTTGCTGCGCGACGAGGGCGCCGGTGACGTGATCATCGCGGCCACCCACGGCGTGCTGTCCGACCCGGCCGCCGAGCGGCTCGCCGCGTCCGGCGCGCGGGAGGTGATCGTCACCAACACGCTGCCGATCGGCGAGGAGAAGCGTTTCCCCCAACTCACCGTCCTGTCCATTGCGCCGCTGTTGGCCAGCACCATTCGCGCCGTCTTCGAAAACGGCTCCGTGACGGGGCTTTTCGACGGGGACGCCTAGATGGCTGTACAGCCTGCCGAGGCCGTCATCTACCACAATCCCCGGTGCAGCACCTCCCGTAAGACGCTGGATCTGTTGCGCGACAACGGCGTTGAGCCGACGATCGTCGAGTACCTGAAGACCCCGCCGTCGCGCACCGAACTGGCTCGCATGATCAGCGATTCGGGGATCGACGTGCGGACCGCGGTACGCAAGAAGGAATCGCTGTACGCAGAGCTCGATCTGGCGGATGCGACCGACGATGAGTTGCTCGACGCCATGGCCGAGCATCCGATCCTGATCGAGCGGCCGTTCGTCGTGACGGCGAAGGGCACCCGGCTGGGCCGGCCGGTCGAGAAGGTCCGCGAGATTCTGTGAGGCGCGCGTGCGCGGCCGCGGCCATCGCGCTGACGCTGCCCGCGGCGGCGTGCGGCCCGAAAACGCCCGACTATCAATCGATCTGGTCGACGACTCCGACGACCACGACCACGACCACGCGGGTGGCGAAACCCGTCCCGCTGTCGCAGTATCTGCAGAACATCGGCGTGACCGGCCAGCAGGTGGCGCCGGGCAACCTGCCCGACCTGACGGTGTCGATCCCGACTCCCTCGGGCTGGACGGCGGCGAACAACCCGCACATCGCGCCCGAGACGGTGATGATCTCCAAGGGCGGCAAGTATCCGACCGCCCGGCTCGTAGTCTTCCTGCTGCGCGGCGACTTCGATCCGGCCCAGGTGATCCAGCACGGCAACGACGACGCCCAGCTGTTCGAGAACTTCAAGCAGCTGGACGCCTCGTCGACGCCCTACAACGGCTTCCCCTCGTCGATGATCCAGGGCAGCTACGACCTGGACGGCACGCGGCTGCACAGCTTCAACCGGATCGTCATCGCGACCGGGTCTTCGCCCGCCCACCAGCGGTATTTGGTTCAGCTCACCATCACCGACCTCGCCAACGAGGCGGTCGCGCAGTCCACCGATATCGAGGCGATCATGCGGGGGTTCGTCGTCGCCGCGAAGTGATTTCAGACCGCCGGGCTTCGCCGAGATTGCCACCACGGTCATGATCGCCGCCCGAACCGCGGCCCTGGCGGCAATCTCGGTGCGATCCCGCTGAGCCGGCCGGATTAGGCTCGTCAGCCATGACCAACTGGACCGCCGCAGACCTGCCCTCGTTCGCCGGGCGCACCGTCATCGTCACCGGCGCCAACAGCGGCCTGGGCGCGGTCACCGCCCGCGAACTGGCGCGGTGCGGCGCGACGCTCATCATGGCCGTTCGCGACGTCCGCAAGGGCGAGAAGGCCGCGCTGCAGATCCGGGGCTCCCACACCGGCCCCGTCGAGGTGCGCTCACTCGACCTGCAGAACCTGGTTTCGGTGCGCGAATTCGCCGACGGGGTCGACAAGGTCGATGTGCTGATCAACAACGCGGGCATCATGGCCGCCCCGTACCGGCAGACCGTCGACGGCTTCGAGAGCCAGATCGGAACCAACCACCTCGGGCATTTCGCGCTCACCAACCTGTTGCTGCCCAAGCTCACCGATCGCGTGGTGACCGTGTCGTCGATGGCGCACTGGGCGGGCCGGATCAGCCTCGACGACCTGAACTGGAAGACGCGGCGCTACTCGCCGTGGCTGGCCTACAGCCAGTCCAAGCTCGCCAACCTGCTGTTCACCAGCGAGCTGCAGCGCCGGCTGGACGGGGCCGGTTCCGCGCTGCGCGCGCTGGCCGCCCACCCCGGTTACTCGCACACCAACCTGCAGGGGGCCTCGGGCCGCAGGCTGGGTGACGCGATGATGTCGGCGGTCACCCGGATCGTCGCCACCGACGCCGACTTCGGGGCCCGCCAGACGTTGTATGCCGCGTCGCAGGACCTTCCGGGCGACACGTTCGTCGGGCCGCGGTTCGGGCAGACCGGCCGCACCCAGCCGGTCAGGCGCAGCCGGCGGGCACAGGACCGGGCGATGGCGACGGCGCTGTGGGGACTGTCGGAGCAGCTCACCGGCACCGAATTTCCGCTCTGAGGTGCGCATGCGCTAACCTGACCGGGCGTCACGGCGAGGGTGGCTGGCCAGCCAGCACCGTTATCGACGGAGACCGACGAACTGTCGCGACCCTGGCCGTGCCCACACTCAGGCACCGAGCACACAGGAGCGACACGATGGCCAAGTCCGCGGGCAACCAACTCACCGCCACGGTACGAACCGAGACCGGCAAGGGCGCGTCCCGCCGGGCCCGCCGCGAAGGCAAGATTCCCGCCGTCCTCTACGGCCACGGCGCCGAGCCGCAGCACCTGGAGTTGCCGGGTCACGACTTCGCGGCGGTGTTGCGCCACGCGGGCACCAACGCTGTGCTGAGCCTGGACATCGACGGCAAGGAACAGCTGGCGCTGACCAAGGCGCTCGACATCCACCCGATCCGCCGCACCATTCAGCACGCCGACCTGCTGGTCGTGCGCCGTGGCGAGAAGGTGGTCGTGGAGGTCAACGTCGTCATCGAGGGCGACGCCGCACCCGGCACCCTGGTCACCCAGGACACCAACACCATTGAGATCGAGGCCGAGGCCCTGTCGATCCCCGAGCAGCTGACGGTGTCGGTGCAGGACGCCGAGCCCGGCACCCAGTTCGCCGCCGGGCAGATCGAGCTGCCGCGGGGCGTCAACCTGATCTCCGACCCGGAGATGCTGGTGGTCAACGTGGTGGTCGCGCCGACCGCCGAGGACCTCGAGGAAGAGGGCGCCGGCGAGGCCGCCGTGCGCGCACCCGCCCCGGCGGAAGAGGAAGCCGGCGAGGCCGCAGATTCCGGGGCCCCCGCGGGCGAGTCCGAGTAGGCGGACCGCAACGTGGCCGAGCCGTTGCTGGTGGTCGGCCTGGGCAACCCCGGAGACAACTACGCCCGCACCCGGCACAACCTCGGGTTCATGGTCGCCGACCTGCTCGCCGACCGGTTGGGCTCGAAGTTCAAGGTGCACAAGCGGTCCGGGGCCGACGTGGTCAGCGGTCGACTGGCGGGGCACTCGGTGCTGGTCGCCAAGCCGCGCTGCTACATGAACGAGTCCGGCCGCCAGGTCGGGCCGTTGGCGAAGTTCTATTCGGTGCCGCCGGCCGACATCGTCGTCGTCCACGACGACCTCGACCTCGATTTCGGCCGGATCCGGCTCAAGATCGGCGGCGGCGAGGGCGGCCACAACGGCCTGCGCTCGGTGGCGTCCGCGCTGGGCACCAAGGAGTTTCAGCGCGTCCGCATCGGGATCGGCCGGCCGCCGGGACGCAAAGACCCGGCGGCGTTCGTGTTGGAGAACTTCTCGGCCGCCGAGCGCGCCGAGGTCCCCACCATCTGCGAGCAGGCGGCCGATGCCACCGAGTTGCTGATCGAGCTTGGGCTGGAGCCGGCGCAGAACCGCGTCCACGCCTGGTAGGGCCGCCCCTAGGTGACCAGGGTCGCGGAGTGCGACCGGCGCAGCTTGCCCGACGGTGTCTTCGGGATGGTGCCCGGCCCGAGCACCACCACGTTGCGCGGCCGCATGTCGACCTCGGCCACCACCTCGCGGGCGACCTGGTGCTCGATCCGGCGCACCTCGGCCGGGTCCTGCCAGGCGTTGGATTCGACGGCGACGGCGAAGGTCTCGCGTGAGTGGCCGGCGTCCAGGCGCACCGCCACGGCGCACCCGGGCCGCACCCCCTCGACACGGCCGGCGGCCCGCTCGATGTCGGTCGGATAGATGTTGCGGCCCGCCATGATGATGACGTCCTTGACGCGGCCGCACACCACGACGTGGCCCTCTTCGGTCATGTAGCCGAGGTCGCCCGTGTCGTACCAGCCGTTCTCGTCCTGCGCCGGGATGAAGCCGCCCATGGTCAGGTAGCCGGGCGTCAGCGACTCCCCGCGCAGTTCGATGACGCCGACGCCGCGCGGCGGCATCACGTCGCCGTTCTCGTCGATGATGCGCGCCTCGAGGTCCTGCAGCAGCGGGCCGAGCGTGGCCAGCCTGCGGGTGTTGCCCTTGGTGGCGGGCACGGCCCGGCGCAGCGCGGCCAGCAGGTCGGCGTCGACCTCGTCGACGACCAGGCCAGCGTTGCACTCCGAGAACGACACCGCCAGCGTGGTCTCGGCCATGCCGTAGGCCGGCAGGATCGCCGAGGGCCGCAGGCCGAACGGCTTACCCGCGTCGAGCAGGTCCTCGACGTCGGCGGGTTCGACCGGCTCGGCGCCCGACAGCGCGAACCGCAGGGTGGACAGGTCGAAGTCGCCGGGCTTGGCGTTGCGGCGCAGCCGCTTGGCGAGCAGCGCGTAGGCGAAGTTGGGCGCCGCGGTCATGGTGCCCTTGTACTTGTCGATGAGCTTGGCCCACAGCAGCGTGTCGCGCAGGAAGTCCATCGGCGTGACCTTGACCAGCTCCGCGCCGAAGTACATCGGGATGGTCAGGAAGCCGACCATCCCCATGTCGTGGAAGCAGGGCAGCCAGCTGACCATGACGTCCCTGTCGACGTCGTACTGCGCGCCGATGAACATCGCCTCGGCGTTGGAGTAGATGTTGCGGTGGGTGATCTGGACGGCCTTGGGAGACCCGGTGGAGCCGCTCGTCAGCTGCATCAGCGCCAGGTCGTCCTCGCCGACCTCGATGGGGTCGACCGGATCCGAGGCCAGCAGGTCGGCGACGGTGAGGACCTTGATGCCCTTCTCCTCGAGCACGGGGATGGCCACCAGGAAGGGCTCGGAGACGATGACGGCCCTGGCCTCGATCATGCCGATGACGTTCATGGTGTCTTCCGCCCACACGGCCAGGTCGGTGCGCGGGGTGGGCTGGTGCAGCATCGTCAGGCTGGCGCCGCGCATCCACAAGCCCTGCGCCGTCGGGGCGATCTCCACCGGGAAGCCGGCCAGCACACCGACCGCGTCGCCCAGCCCGATACCGGCGGCGGCCAGGCCGCCCGCGATGCGGCGGGCGCGCTCGTGGACCTCGCCCCAGGTGTGGCGGACCGGTTCGTGGGGTTCACCGGTGACCATGCCCGTCGTCGCGTTGCGGGCATTGCGGTACATCTTCTCGGTAAACCTGCTCACACAAACCTCCTCGGTTCCGGCGCTCGCCACAACGCCCGGGATCTCATATTCCGCTCCCCGGGTAACGCTTGGGAGCAGGCACGCAAACACAGTCGGGCGGCAGTTAGGTCTCGAATCGGCGATGGGTCGACGGCCAGGCATCCGGCCATCCGGTCGGCGCGAATCGAGCCCCGAAAACGCCGGTGGGCCCGAAGTATCAGTCGTCCGCCGGAAACCCCGGCGGACGACGAAAATAAGTGTTGTTGCTCAGCGCTACCCGTCACCGCGGATTATCTTAAACTCCTCTTAGGGAACAGCCCAAACGAATGCCCGATTTGGGGCGATTTTCACACTTCGGTGGGGGCGGGCACGACCCGCGCACCGGCCACCGGCCCGCTGGCGACGCGCACCGTGCGGCAGACGCCCACGCCGGACACCTCGGTGCCCACGTCGACCGCCGAGGCCGCCGAGGAGCACAGGAAGGCGCACGTCGGGCCGGAGCCGGACACGATGCCCGCCAGGGCGCCGGCCTCGACCCCGGCGCGCAGGGTGCGGCGCAGTTTGGGATTGAGGCTAACCGCGGCGGCCTGCATCTCGTTGCCCAGCAAGGACGCCAGCTGGTCGGCGTCGCCCGCGGCCAGCGCCGCCAACACCGGTCCGGGCCCGGCAAGCCGCGGCGGGTGCCCCGCCTCCCGCAGCCGGTCCAGCTCGGCGAACACCGCCGGCGTGAGCAGCTCGCCGTCGGCGAACGCCAGCACCCAGTGGAAGGTGTTCCGGGACAACACCGTGGCCAGTTCCTCGCCGCGGCCGGTCCCCAGCGCGGTGCCGCCGTGCAGCGCGAAGGGCACGTCGCTACCCAACCGTGCGGCGAGCATCCGCAGGTCGCGGCGGGGCACATTGAGCTCCCACAGCGAGTTCATGGCGACCAGCACGGCCGCCGCGTCGGCGCTACCGCCGGCCATCCCACCGGCCACCGGGATGGATTTGTCGATCATGATCGAGACGTCGGGCGCCCGGCCCACGTGCTCGGCCATGAGTTCGGCGGCCTGCCAGGCGAGGTTGCGCTCGTCGGTCGGCAGTTTGTCGGCGCCCTCCCCGACGACCTCGAGGGAGAGCACGTCGGCGTTGCGGACCGTCACCTCATCGAGCAGGGAGACGGCCTGGAAAACGGTCGTCAGCTCGTGGTAGCCGTCCTCGCGGCGGTCGCCGACCTCCAGATACAGGTTGACCTTCCCGGGCACCCGGACGGTGACCGACCCGGTGGGCACCCACTGGGCGGCGGTGTTGCCGTCAGTCATCGTCACCCACCGCAGCAGACTATCGCTGCGACCGGCCGACTACACGCATTCGCCACCCGGAAGAAGCCGCAGTCAGCTCGGGGACGGCTGCTGTTCGGCCGCGGGCGGGCCGGGCGCGGGCGCGGTGCCGGAAGATTCGGTCGATCGCCGCAACAGCCGCACGAAGTCGTCGATCGACAGCGTCTCGCCGCGGCGGGCCGGGTCGATGCTGGCGGCCAGCAGCCGGTTCGCCGACTCGTTGCCCGAGCCGGCCCACTCCGCGAACGCGTTGCGAACGGTCTTGCGCCGCTGCGCGAACGCGATGTCCACCAACTGGAACACCTGGCGCCGGAAGGCTTCGTCGGTCGGCCACTGCGCAGTGGCGTAGCGGTCGATGCGAACCAGTCCCGAGTACACGCGGGGAATCGGCCAGAAGACCGTCGGCGACACCATGCCACACCGCCGAACCGTTCCGAAGAAGCGGACCTTGACGCTGGGCACGCCGTAGTCCTTGCCGCCAGGCTCGGCGGCCAGGCGTTCGGCCACCTCCGCCTGCACCATCACCGTCACGGTCCGGATGGACGGGAACCCGGCGAGCAGGTGCAGCAGCGCCGGGACCGCCACGTTGTACGGCAGGTTGGCGACGACCGCGTTGGGCGCGGCGGCCAGCTCGTCGGGCCGCAGGGTCAACACGTCACGGTTGAGCACGGTCAGCCGCTGGATCTCGCTGTTCGAGTGCTCGGTGACGGTCTGCGGCAGGCGATCGGCCAGCACCGGGTCGATTTCGACGGCGGTGACGGTGGCGCCGCGGTCGAGCAAGGCCAGCGTCAGCGAGCCCAGGCCGGGGCCGACCTCGAGGACGTGGTCGGCCCGGCCGACCCCGGAGGTCGAGACGATCCGGCGGACCGTGTTGGCGTCGTGGACGAAGTTCTGACCGAGGGATTTCCGGGGCCGAAAATCAAGTTCTTTGGCAAGCCGCCTGATCTCGGTGCGACCGAGCAGCCGGATGGTCAGTTCGCACCAGCTCTTCCGCTGCACACCGGCCAGGCGCCCCAGCCCTGGCGCTGGCGGGTCACCTCGGCGACCGCGATCTGTTCTTCTCGTGTGGCCAGGTCCGCGCGCGAGGCGAAGCGCAGCCCGCCGTTGCGCTCCCAGGTGCCCTGGTCGAACTGCACGCCGCCGTAGTAGCCGTTGCCGGTGTTGATCGCCCAGTTTCCGCCGGCCTCGCAGCCCGCGATCGCGTCCCAGATGGATCCGTTGGTCACCGGTGGGACATCGGTGCCGGGCCTGGTGCCCACCCGCACCACCGCCTCACGGGCCGGGGTGATCACCGTGTTGGCGATCGGCAACCGCCCGGTCTCGACGCCGTTGACGGTGGCCACCGCGAAGGTGACGTCCTGGGTGCCCGGGGCGCCCGGGTCTTCGACCACCTGGCGGCTCATGTTCATGTCCGGGTCCTCGACCCGGCGGGCGTTCGGCGGCAACGGCATCCGCTCGGTGACCCGCTGGATCCGGTTACGGGTCACCTGGATCTCCATGCCGTCGACGATGGGCGACGACGCGCTCGGCACCGCCTGATCGCCCTCGAGCAGGGGCGCGCCGGCGGCGCTCAGCAGCCCCGCGACATTCGGTGCGGGCAGGTGGACCGTGCGGGTCGCGCCGCCGTCGTTGATGCGGACGGTCTTCGCGCTGACGACGGGCAGGGCCATTCCGGCCAGCGGGACCCGGCTGCCGCGGGAGGCCGCGGCCGGGGCGGTGTCGGTCATGGCGAGTTGGGCCAGGGCCTCGTCGACGGTCGACGCCGTCGTCCACACCTGCTTGGTGTCGCGGCCGTCCAGCGAGATCTGCAACGGCCGGCTGCGGCGCAACACGATGTTGGCGGCGTCGTGCACCTTGACGTCTCCGGCGGGGTACAGGTCGTCACGTTCGTCGACGGGGAAGCCGTTCTCCTGCACGATGTCGATCACCCGCGACTTCATCGTCGTGACCCGCATGGCGATTCCGTCGACGGTCAGCGTCACCGTCTTGCACGCGGAGACCGCGAATCCGCCGGCGAACGCCAGGACTACGAGCAGCCCTCCGACGACAAGCCGCAACATCGGCGACGGGGTCTGATGAAGTTTTGTTAATACAGTCAACGTGCGTCTATCCCGACCACAGCAAGCACTCCAACGACCTAATCAGCACCAAACGACAAATTAGGGCCCGGAGGCCCCACCCTTTCGATCACAAGACGGTAACGAACCGGCCAATGTTGAGCAACTCCTGCGCGACTTTGTTACCGCGATCGCGCCGGTCCGCGGGTCAACCGCGAGGCAGTCCGTAGATCCGGCGGGCGTTGTTCGTGAAGGCCAGCGCCAGCTCTTCGGCCGGACGACCTACCAGTTCAGCGACCGCCCGCACAGTATAAGGAAGGCAGTACGGCTCGTTGGGCGACCCGCGGTAGGGATGCGGCGTCAAGAAGGGCGCATCGGTCTCCACCAGAAGCTGCTGCAGGGGTATCAACGGAATGGCGTCCCGCAGCTCGCGGGCGTTGCGGAAACTCGCCGTCCCGGACAGGCTGAGCAGCCACCCGGCGTCCACGCATCGCCGGGCCATCGCGGCGCCCGACGAGAAGCAGTGGAAGATCACCGCGTCGGGGGCGCCCTCGGCGGCCAACACGTCGAGCACCTCGAGATCGGCCTCGCGGTTGTGGATCATCAGCGGTTTTCCGCACCGCTTTGCCAGGTCGATATGCCAGGCGAAGGCGTCGCGCTGCGTGCCCGGCTGCGCGCACCCGTCGAGGCGGCCGGGCCAATACAGGTCCAGCCCGGTCTCGCCGACGGCCACCACCCGCGGATGCGCCGCCAGTCGCTCGATCTCGGTACGCGCGTCGTCGTCCAACGCGTCGGCGCGGGTCGGATGCAGTCCCACCGCGGCGTACACCCGCGGATCCCATTCGGCGGCTCGCGTCACCCAGCGCGCCGAATCCAGGTCGTCGGCGATGGTGACCACCGCGCCCACCCCGACCGCCGCGGCGCGGTCCACGATGGCGCGCACGTCCCCGGCGTCTCGCGCGCCGCAGGCGTCGAGGTGGGTGTGGGCGTCGATGAGGGGCGCCAGCGGTTCAGGCGCGGGCGGCGCTTCTCGTTCACCAGAGCGGTTGGAACTCACGGCCACACAATAGGGTGGACTCTCGATGAGGCCCTACTACGTCACCACGGCGATCACGTACCCCAACGGTGATCCGCACGTCGGGCATGCCTACGAGTACATCGCCACCGACGCCATCGCCCGGTTCAAGCGGCTGGACGGGTTCGACGTGCGATTCCTGACCGGGACCGACGAGCATGGCCTCAAGATGGTCGAGACGGCCGCGGCCGAGGGCATTCCCACCGCGGAGCTGGCGCGGCGCAACTCCGACGCGTTCCAGCGCCTGCAGGAGCGGCTGAACATCTCGTTCGACCGGTTCATCCGCACCACCGACCCGGACCACCACGAGGCCTCCAAGGCGATCTGGCGGCGGATGCAGGCCGCCGGGGACATTTACCTGGACACCTACTCGGGCTGGTATTCGGTGCGCGACGAGCGGTTCTTCGTCGAATCCGAGACCGCGATCGTCGACGGCACCCGGATCGCCGTCGAAACCGGCACCCCGGTGACGTGGACCGAGGAGCAGACCTATTTCTTCCGGCTGTCGGCGTATGCCGACAAGCTGCTGGCCCACTACGACGCCAACCCCGATTTCATCGGGCCCGAGGCGCGCCGCAACGAAGTCGTCAGCTTCGTCTCCGGCGGCCTGCGGGACCTGTCGATCTCGCGCACCTCCTTCGACTGGGGGGTGAAGGTGCCCGAACATCCCGATCACGTCATGTACGTCTGGGTCGACGCACTGACCAATTACCTGACCGGCGTCGGCTATCCGGACACCGAATCCGAGCTGTTCCGCCGTTACTGGCCGGCGGACTTGCACATGATCGGCAAGGACATCATCCGGTTCCATACGGTGTACTGGCCGGCATTTCTGATGTCAGCCGGGATCGAATTGCCGCGCCGGGTTTTCGCGCACGGCTTTCTCCTCAACCGCGGCCAGAAGATGAGCAAGTCGGTGGGCAACATCGTCGACCCGGTCGCCCTTATCGACACTTTCGGCGTGGACCAGCTCCGCTACTTCCTGTTGCGGGAGGTGCCGTTCGGTCAGGACGGCAGCTACACCGAAGACGCGATCGTCACCCGGATCAACTCCGACCTGGCCAACGAGCTCGGCAACTTGGCCCAGCGGTCGTTGTCCATGGTGGCCAAGAACCTCGGTGGGGTCGTCCCCGAACCGGGCGAGCTGACCGCCGCGGACGCGGACCTGCTGGCAACCGCCGACGGGTTGCTGGAGCGGGTGCGCGCCAGCTTCGACGGGCAGGCCATGCATCTGGCGTTGGAGGCGATCTGGCTGATGCTCGGCGAGGCCAACAAATACTTCTCGGCCCAGCAGCCGTGGGTGTTGCGCAAGAGCGAGCCAGAGGCGGATCAACTCCGGTTCCGGACCGTGCTGTACACCACCTGCGAGGCGGTCCGCATCGCGGCTCTGCTCGTCCAGCCGGTGATGCCCGACTCCGCCGGCAAGCTGCTCGACCTGCTCGGGCAGCCGGCGGACCGGCGGGCGTTCGACGCCGTCGGCGCGCGCCTGGCCCCGGGCACGAAACTGCCGCCGCCCACGGGCGTGTTCCCCCGTTACCAGCTTCCCGAAGGCGGGTGAGCGGCCCCGGACACCGAAACGTGGTGGCCGGAAAAGAGGTGGCGCGCGGACCGGCGCATCCGCATCTGCGCAAAGGCCTCGTGTATAGCCTATGTTATGCGCCATAATCGGCCGGTGGAGCGACGACGTAATCGGCAGCACGCTGACTCGCCGATGACGGCCTTGAAGCAGTTGCCGGCATTGGTTGTGCTAGAGCGGATCCCGATCCCCGTGCTGGCCATCGAGAACGACGGCCGCATCCTGTTTTCTAACGCCGCGTTCGCCGAGATGATGGGTTACGAGCCGGAGGAGGTGTTGTCGCTCCGGTTCCACCAGATCTTCCATCACGCACCGGACTCGGATTCGTTGTTATCGGTCGTTCACTCGCTGGCCAACATGGTCGTCGAGTTGGCCCACAAGGACGGCTCGGTGGTGCGCGCCCTGATGAGCAAGTCGGCGGCGATGCGGGCCGACGATCAGTTCGTCCTCGCGGCTTTCCAGGACCTGACCGAGCAGTTGTGGAAGGAAGACCGCTAGCCGCGTCGAGCAGGTGCCGGCGGACCGGCGGCGAACTTCTTGACGGCCGCACGCCCGGTCCGTGACAGCGATAAAGCTAACGGCGCCGCCGTAATTCGCGCCTGGTGCGCCACAAGATCACCCCGCCGCCGACGATGGCGACGGCGATCCAGCCTGCGCCGAACCACCACAGCCAGCCGAGGTCGGAGTGGCCCTGCGATGCCGCGGCCGGACCCGCCGCTGGGGTGTGCTCGACGGTCACCGGATCCTGCCCCCCAGGTGCGGACACCACCGCGACGCCGTTGAGCCGTTGCCAGCGTTTGTTATCGCCGTTCAGCCACCGGAGCAACTCGTCGAGCTGCGCGGGCGCCCCATTGGACGTCGCCACCAACAGCGACCTGCCCCGGTTGAAAACCGTTTGGAGAGAGGCGAACCGGAGATCGGGGTCCAGCGTGATCTTGGCGGGCTTGCCGTCGGATTGGACGGCGTTGACGGTGATCGGCCCGCTGGGCCCCGCGGACACGGGGAGCGCGACGTTGGAGTGATTCCATCCGTCGGCGGCGATGACGATCGCCGGGTCCGACGAGTCGATCGCCTGTTGCACACTCGTAACGGTGGTGTAGAGCGGTACGGAGCTGATGCGCTGCAGGCCGACCACGAGGCTGATCGCACGCACCGTGTCGCTCATCGAGTGGGCCTCGATGCCCACCTGCGTCCGGGGCATCAACGACTGCGGCATCGATTGAAAGCCGTCCGGCACCGGCGGGGCGGCGGGGCTGCTCTGGATTGTGCTGTCGCCGTTGATGTTCAAGGTGAGGAGCTGGCTTCCTGGCCCGGCGGTGTAGAAGTCACCGCAATGCCCGGTGTTGGCCGCGACATCGAGAACGAGGTCAAGGCTGGTGTAGCGCTGCAGGAGTCGGTCCGGCACGTCGATCCAGCGGTCGATGGTGCCGTGGCCGTCGGTGGGCCAGTGATCGATGGTTTCGGGGCCGATGGTCACGGCGATCTGTCCGCCGATATTCCCCGGGGTCGGAGTGTAGGAGCCCAGAATATGCACGCGCACGTCGTGCACGGATCTGGCGAATCGGGTCTGGTCGACTCCGATCGACACCCGCGGTTGCAGCGACGTGGAGTTGAGAACGGGCTGCGCCAGCTCGCGCAACGTAACGGTGTTCCCGGGCTGCTGCATGCTGGGTTTGAGTTGTTCCACCGCCGCCTTGGAGGACAGGGCGAGCTGCGACACGTCATTGAACAGCACCGCCGTGTTCGATTCGTCGGACTGACCGAGCGGGCCCGACATCAGCAGCCACGGCACGCCGGCCGCACCCTGCAGGGAAAGTCCGTTGTCGGGGCCCTCTTTGACGACGATCTGACGTTCCAGTGGTTGCGGCGGCGTCGGCGGCGCGGCCTGCCCTTCGGCCAACGGGATCACGGCTATCTCGGGGGTCTGCCTACCGTAGTGCGCGGCGGCGGAGGCGGCCAGTTGGATCGCCGTGTCGGACTCGTTGGGCGACGGCGACTGCGGCAGGTAGATGGAAAGCTTTCGGAGCACCGGCGGCAGGAAGTGCGCCACCGTGGTGGGCGGCAGTTCGACCCCGGTGTAGGTGACCGTGCCGTTGGTCAGGCGCAGCGGGCTCCACGGGTACAGGCAGTAGCCCTCCAATGGCACCAGGTACGAACGCAGCGTCACCGTCAGCCACTTGTCGTTGACTTCCGCGCCCGCCAGGGGGATGACGATCGGCGCCTGGTCACCGGAGGGCAGATTCAGCCGGGCGAGGGTGCGCTCTCCCTGCGTCACCGTGAGCGACCCGGACCGCAGATTGATCGGCATTTCGACGGTGGCGTTCAGTGCCGTCGGTGTCAGCCCGTGCAGCACCGGCACCGTCAGCTGTTGGGTGCTCGTCACCCCCCAGAACTCCAAAGTCGGGGTCGACCCGATGTCGGTCAGCGACAGGGTCGGCGAGTCCGCCGTCGTGGTCGGGTCGCCGGGCGCGCCCCAGGACGCGGGTGCGCTCAGCACCAAAAATCCGGACACGACGGCCAGCGCCACCACCTTGCCCAGACGTCTCGGGTACATCACCGGAACAGTATGCATTGTCGAAAGCGCGTCAACCCCGGTTATCCGGTCACCGTCTCGACGACCGCGAAAAAGCGTGCAGCACTTCCGGCCCGAACGTGGGCGCCGCCGGAGCCTAACCGATCAGGGGCTCCGTGTCGGCGTCCGCACGGGGTAGCACACCCGGGGCGTGGCGCATGACTTCGCGACCAAGGTATTGCCGGAAATAGGGAAGCGACGACTCGGTGACGGTGCCGGGCAGCAGCAGTTCCAAGATCTGACGCAGGCGTCCGGCGATGTCACCCGTGACGGCCCCGTCAGGGTCGCGGCGAGCTATCGCATTGGATACCAACCGCGTTCCGAACATGGATCCCACGAGGAACTCGGACAGCACTTCGGGGTCGACGTCTTTCCGTAGGTCGCCCTCGCTGACCGCTCGCCGGGCCTGCTCTTCGATCATCGCCGCCAGGCCCGCATAGAAGCTTGCGGCGGCCTCGTTCAATCCGCTTAAGGCAGAGGCCAATTGCTCGGCCGTGCGAACCGTCTTGTCCGAGTTCAGCACTTCGACGATGGTGAAGGCGCCGTGTAGCAGGTTCTCCAGCCCGGGCGAGGACGGCCCGCATACGTTGCGGAACGCGGTGAGAAGCGTGTCGGAGCCTTCCTCGAGGATGTCCGACGCCAACGACTCCTTCGAATCGAAGTGGTGATAGAGGGCGCCCTTGGTCATCCCCGTACGCTCGATGATCGCGCCCCACCCCGCGGCGGCATAGCCGACTTCGCCGAAAACCTCTATCGCGGCATCGATAATCTTGCGCCGAGTCGCCTCGGATCGGATCTGACGCGCCACTGTCTCTGCACCTCCGGAGTCACGTCGGATGCGCGGAGCCGCTGGTCTGGCCTCACATCGACCACCAAGACGTCCCAGGTTAGCAGCCGGGGCGACGGCGGGCGGGCGATGTGGTCAGCCCCACTACGGTCACCGCGCATCCCCCTCGGTCGAACTGGCGTTGACGGCCAGCGCCGCACGCCGCCTTAGGAATTGGCGGAAGTAATCGGCGCGATCGGCTTGCAGGATGCCCCCCAGGACGAGCACCCAGCATCTCTCGAGGTCGAGCAGGAATCTTTCCGGCTCGTCGAGATTACTGGTCTTGCGCAGCCCCATGTGCAGGGACACCATCAACCGTCCCACGTCGCGGGGATCGCACTGGTCGTCGATGTCGCCCTCGTCGATGGCCTGCTGAACCACGTCCGACAAGGCGTCCACCCATCCGTTCATCAACGTGTCCCGCAGTCCCGCGGACGACCCGACCGACTCGATCAGATTCAGGCCGGCCCTGACCAGGTCGGTCTTGATGTCTTGAACGGCGATCAGATACGAGAAGTCGATGAGGGTTTCCAGACCCGAGAGGCCCCTGGTCAGCAGGTCACCCACGGCGACGGTAGCCGCGGCGATCTGCTTGTCGATGAGCTCCGCCGCAAGCGCGTGTTTCGACTTGAAGTGGAAGTACATCGCGCCTTTGGTCAGCTGAGCCTCGGCGAGAATGTCATCGAGACCGACGTCGTGGTACGGCCGGCGCGCGAACTGATGCGAGGCGGCCCGCAGAATCTGTCGCCGCGTCGCATCGGCGCGTCCATCGCTCGAATGGGTCGTCATCGGAATTCTCGTCCGCCCGGACGGTCGCGACCGGGGCGCGGCGGCGCGAACCCGGCGGTGCTGCCGGGCCCTCCGACGACGCCGCAAATGTCGCGGGCAATCGTGCCGGGGGTGGCAACCCGGACCTGGTCGATCGCCATCAGGTTGATGAGCAGGGCATACACCTCGGTTCTCAGGCGGTCTGAATCGACACCGACCGGCCACCCCCGGGCGGTTCGTGGGCCAGGTCCGAGGTTAGCAGCCGAAGGTTCCCGCTTGAGGCGTGGTAAATACCAGTAGTGCAGATCACAAAGTCTTTACAGACCAGAAGTATGTTTCTTGCGCTATTATCAGGGAGTCAGTTTGTACGGCGACCTGCCCAAACCCAACACTTATGCGTTTGAGCAGCAAATACATCCCGATTCCGGGCCACCCGTAGGGCGTAAGGAGCAGCACATGCCGGTCGTGACCACCAGCCCACGCGGGCTGGCGGCGCCAGCAGGTCGCACGCCCGATAGGGGACCAAGTGCCCTCCGTGTCGCATGCGAAATACCCTTTGGGACCATACGAGGCACGATACATACTTTCGGTATGTCACAGTTCGGATCGCCTGCGTTGGAGTATGTCGCGGCCCCCGCACGTCCGCACGCCTCCCGCCGAGTCGGCGGGTGGTCGCATGCGGCGTTGCGGACCGCAGTCGAGGCCGGGGCCTGACGTGATTGATTTCGGTGCCTTTCCGCCGGAGTTCAACTCCGCGCGGATGTATGCCGGCCCCGGGCCGGTTTCACTGGTGGCCGCGGCCGTGGCGTGGGACGGCCTCGCCGCCGAATTGCATTCCGCCGCAAGCTGTTACCGGTCAGTGATCGCGGGCCTGACGACCGGGCGCTGGATGGGCCCGTCGTCGCTGGCCATGGCGTCCGCCTTCGCCCCCTACATGGCGTGGATGGCCGGGGCGGCGGCGCGCGCGGCGGAGGCGGCCGGCCAGGCCAGGCTCGCCGTCGAGGTGTACGAAGCCGCCTTCGCGATGACCGTTCCCCCGCCGGCCGTCGCCGCCAACCGCGTGCAGCTCGCGACGCTGGTCGCCACGAACTTCTTCGGCCAGAACGCGGCGGCGATCGCGGCCACCGAGGCCGAATACGGGGAGATGTGGGCGCAGGACGCCGCGGCGATGTACGAGTACGCCGCGGGTTCGGCAATCGCGTGCGAAATGACCCCGTTCACCCCGGCGCCCAACGTCACCGACCCCGCAGGTGTGGTCAGCCAGAGCAGCGCGGTCACCCAGGCCGAAACGTTGGCGGCGACGCATACCTCGCTGTCGCACGTGATGTCCACGGTGCCCAACACCCTGCAGGGGCTTTCGTCGCCGATGACCAGCGGGACGGTGACTCTGACCGACGCGGGTACCAGTGCCGGCAGCGCGGCCGGCACGGCGACCACCTCGGCCGGTTCGTCGCTGATGAACAGCCTCGCCTCCAGCTTGCCGAGCGCGCTTCCCACCTACTTCATGGCGGGCGCGACCCCGCTGTACGGGATGTCCTCCATCCTCGGCATGGCCCAGACCGCCCAGGGCTTGGCGAACGGGGCGATGCAGGCCGCGGGCACCGCTGACGCGGGGGCCGCGAGCGCGGCGAGCACCGGCGCCGGGGCGCTCGGATCCCTCGGATCGCTCGGATCGGGTGTCGTCGGCAGCCTCGGCAGCGCGGCCTCGCTGGGCCCGCTGGCGGTGCCGGCGAGCTGGACCAGCGTGATACCGGCAGCACACAGCGCCGCTTCCGCGTTGCCGACCATCAGCCTCGCCGGCGCCAACACGCCGCCCAGCATCATGGGCTCGCTGCCGCGCCTGGCCGCCGCGTCGGGCAAGAACCTCGGCCCCCGGTACGGCGTCATCCCGACCGTGATGACGCGGCCGCCCTCCGGTGGATACGCGTAGGCCATGACTCGACCGAAGACGACCCGTTACCCAAGGAGCGGTGAATGAAGTACACGCCCACCCAGATCGCCGGCGTGACGATCATTGACCTCGAACCGCAACGTGACCATCGCGGCTTCTCTTCGCGTTCCTTTTGCGCCGACGAATTCGCCAGCCGCGGGCTGAGTTTCGACGTCACCCACACGAACATCTACTTCAATTACACCCGCGGCACCGTGCGGGGCATGCACCACCGGGTGCCGCCGTACGCTCAGACCCAGGTGGTCCGCTGCACCCGCGGCGCGATCGCCGCCGTTGCGGTCGACATCCGCCCCGGGTCGCAGAGCTACGGCGACCACGTCATGGTCGAGTTGAGCGCGGACAACTACCGGGCGCTGTTCCTGCCGCCGTTCGTCGCCCACGGGTTTCAAACGCTGATCGACAACACGGAAGTCAGCTATCAGGTCAGCGGGGAGCCCGCAGCGTCCGACGCCCAGGGATTCCACTGGAACGACCCAGAATTCGGGATCGTGTGGCCGCTGCCGGTCACCGTCATCTCCGAGCAGGATGCCAGTTGGCCGTCGCGAACGCCGACCTTCGCTTCGATCGAGAGTGCAGCGTCATGTCTAACCCGTTGATGACCCAGGAATTGGTGGACGTCGTGCACGCCGAACCCGGCCCGACCAAGCGGAAACCGGCCGGCATCACCTCGTTGCCCAACCGCCGGTCCGGCGCCCTGCCGGCCACCGCGGCCACGGCGCCCTCCCCCGGCGGTAACGTCATCCGGCGTTGGCAGCACCAGTATTCGCACCACCTGCGCATCAGCGACACGGTGATCGTGTGCGCATCGGTACTGCTGGCGCAGTACGTCCGATTCGGCGAAATCGCCAACACCTCGGGTTACTCGGACGTCGCGATGACGATGCTGTCGTTCCTCTTCGCGGCGCTGTGGCTGTCGTCGCTGGCGGTATTCCAAACGCGCTCACCGCGAGTCATCGGCGCAGGCATCGACGAGTACCGCCGGATCGGCAGCGCATCGTTCTGGACGTTCGGAATCATCGCGATGGTGACCTTGCTCGCCAAGGTGGACCTGGCCCGCGGATATCTGGCGATCGCGCTCCCCGTCGGAACCATGGGCCTGCTGGGGAGCCGCAGCCTGTGGCGCAAGCACATCCGGCAGCTGCGCGCGAACGGCCTGTGCCAGACGACGGTGCTGGCGATCGGGGACCGGAAGGCGGTTTCCCACCTCGCCCACGAACTGTCCCGCAACCCCCTGGACGGATATCTCGTGGTGGGCGTTTGCATCCCGGGCTACGGGCCACCGCGCGGCAACACCATCACCCTCGGCGGCCGCGCAGTGCCGATCCTCGGTGACGTCTCCCACGCGGTGGCCGCCATTCAAACCTGTGGCGCCGATACGGTGGCGGTCACGCAGACCGATCACTTCGGGATGCACGGGATCCGGGAGCTGATGTGGCAGCTGGAGACGATGGACGTCGACGTCGTGGTCTCGCCGGGCGTGATGGACGTCGCGGAAGCCCGCCTGACCCTGCGCCCCACCGCGGGGATGCCGCTGCTGCACGTCGAGAAGCCGCAATACGAAGGCACGCAACGCTTTCAGAAGCAGGTGTTCGACTTCTTGTTCTCGCTGGCGGCCCTGGTCGCGACGGCGCCCATCCTCGTCGCGGCCGCCGTCGCGGTCAAGCTCACCAGCAAGGGCCCGGTGTTCTACCCATCCGAGCGGATCGGCATCGACGGCAAGCCCTTCCGGATGCTGAAGTTCCGGACCATGGTCGACGGTGCCGACACCCAAATCGAGCACCTGTTGGCGCTGAACGAAAGCGCCGGCGGCGTGCTGTTCAAGATGCGCGAGGACCCACGGGTCACTCCCGTGGGGAGGATTCTGCGCAGGTTCAGCATCGACGAGCTGCCCCAGTTCATCAACGTGCTCAAGGGTGACATGAGCGTGGTCGGCCCACGCCCCCCGCTGCGCCGGGAGGTCGAAAACTACGACGGCGACGTCAAGCGGCGACTGCTGGTGAAACCGGGAGTCAGCGGGCTGTGGCAAGTGAGCGGCCGATCGGACCTCTCGTGGGAAGAGTCGGTGCGGTTGGACCTGTCCTACGTCGACAACTGGTCGATGTCGGGTGATCTCATGATCATCGCCAAGACGGTTAAGGCCGTTCTCACCAGTCACGGCGCATACTAGGGAGTCATGACTGAGCCGACGACGCCCGAGGCGGTCGTCCCGTCGGTGCCGCTCTCCCGGATGGCTCACGCCTTTTCGATCCAACTGATCTGCCGCGCACTGGGAATGCTGGCCTCGGTGGTCTCCGTGGCGATGACCGCGCGCTACCTGGGTCCCGGTCGCTACGGCCAGCTCTCCATCGCGGTCGCGTTCGTGGGAATGTGGAACAGCTTCGCCGATCTCGGGGTCGCCACCGTGATCGTCCGCCGCGTCACCTCCGGCCGCGGCGACCTCGAACGACTGGTGCGCGTCAACAGCGGACTGGCCCTGATCTACTGCGTCCCGCTCGCGGCGCTGGCGGCCGGCTCGGGGTTGCTCGTCTATCACGACTACGACGTGCGGGTCATGCTGGTGGTGCTGTCCGGGGGCCTGTTACTGCAGACCATGACGACCCGCTTCGAGCCGGTGTTTCTGGCCACCGTGCGGTTCTCCGCGGTGGCCATCTCCGACGTCACGGCCCGCACGGCCACGCTGGGGATGGTCGCGGTCCTGGTCTCGGCGCACTCGAACGTCATCTGGTTCGCGGTGGCACAGCTCATTCCGCCCGCCGTGCAGCTGGTGATCCAGGGCGCCGCGGCGATGCGGCACATCTCGGTGCGCCCGGTGTTCGCGCTGCGCGAGGCCGCCGATCTGTTGCGGGAAACCCTGCCCCTGATCGGATTCCTGGTCGTCGGAATCCTTTACACCCGCGCCGACGGGGTGATCCTGTCCCTGCTCAACACCCACTCCGAGGTGGGCGTGTACGGGCTGGCCTTGACGATCGCGTTCAACACCATCGTGGTGTCACTGGTGTTCCTCAAGGCGACGCTGTCGACGGGCACCGAACTGTACGCGCGCGACGTGGCGGCGTTCGCCGCCTTCCTGCGCCGCAGCGTCGAGCTCATGTACTTCGCGGCGGTCCCCGTCGCGGTGGTCGGCGCGCTGCTGGCCGGACCGTTGATCGCGCTCTTCGGCGATAAGGCGTTCGTCGCACGCGGAACGCCGACGCTGGCGCTGCTGTTCGTCGCCGCGGCGCTGCGCTTCGTCGGTGGCACCCTCGGCCAGGGGCTCGTCGCCAGCCACCACCAGAACGTTCTGCTGTGGCTGACGGTCGCCACACTGGTGGTCAACGTGACGCTGAATCTGGTCCTCGACGGCCGCCTCGGCGCCGTCGGGCCCGGTATTGCCCTGGTGTGTACGGAATTCTTCAACATGCTGTTCAGCAGCTGGTGGCTGCACCGCCGGTGCAGTTACCGTACGCCGGTGACGTTCTTGCTGCGGGTGCTGATCCCGACGGCCGCGAGTGTCGCCGTGACACTGCTGCTCGCGGGTCAGCACGTCGTGCTCATTCTCCTGGCCGCCGCCGCGGCTTATCTGGCCACCAGCGCCGCGGTCGGCCCGCTCAAATGGTCGTCGTTGGCCGCGCTGCGCAGCAAGCAGCTGGCGTGATCGGTCGCGTGAATTCTCCTCGCGTCCTTTGGCTCTCGCCATGGACACGACCGGCGGTGCGCGTGCAGTCCGAAGCGCTGATTCGCCACGGGGCCGACGTGCTGCTCGTGACCTCTGACCGACACCCGGAGTCGGACGCCGCCCGTGACTACGAGGTGGTGCTCGAGCCGCGATTCCTCTCGGCCAAGACCTGGCCCCCGACGCTCAAGGCCTGGCGGCTCGTCCGCAAGTTCCGGCCGGACGTCGTGATCGCCGAGCAGGTCCGTGATCCACGCTGGATCGCGCTGGCCGGCCGGACGCCGCGCATCCAGGTGATCCACGACGATCGCCCCCATGACCCCGGCGAAGCGCTGCCGGCGTACGAACTGGCTCTGCTCGATCGCTGGGGCGCCCGCTCGGCTGCCACCATCGCCTATTGCGATTACGTCGCGCGCGCGGTCGCGACCCGACGCGACGTGATCGGCACACCGGTACACGTTGTGCCGCTTGCCAGCGATCTCGATCTCGATCGGGTCCCTCCTTTCGTGGATGCCAAGGGGCGTCACGACTTTGTCATGTTCGGCCGGCTCAATCCCTATAAGAATGTGGACGTGGTGTTGCGCGCCTGGCAGTGCCACGTCGAAGGCGGTGGCTGGCGCGGCGACGACCTCATACTGATCGGCGACGGGACGCTGGACGCCGACAAGCTGCCGGCCCACACGCAGTGGCGCAGCGGCGGATACCGCTACCGCGATGTCGTCACGACCCTGGCCGCCGCCAAGGGCTCGATCGCCCACTACCGGCGCGCCACTCAAAGCGGCGTGCAGGTCCTCTCAATGCAGCTGGGCGTCATGCCGATCGTTTCCACCGAGGGTGGGCCGCCCGAGTATCAACCCCCGGACTGCCCCCCGATCGGCGTCGATGACGTCGCCGGACTGGCCGCCGCTTTCGACCTTCTGGCCGACCCGGTCACCGCGGAGCGGCACGGAGCCACCGCGGCGCGTCACTACGAACGGCATTGCGCCGTCGACCTTGTCGCCGATCGCTTCCTGGAGGTCATCGCCGAAGTGATGGGCCGTCAACGTTGACCGGATACCGAGCACACCACGCGTATCCGAATGCATGGACGCGAGAGGGATAGGAACGTGAGCACGTATCTGGTCACCGGGGGCTGCGGATTCATCGGGTCGTCGGTCGTCGACTCGTTGCTGGAGCGGGGCGCAGACGTCTTCGTCATGGACGACCTTTCGCTCGGAAAAGACCGCTGGCAGAAGGCGCCCCGCAAGCCCACACTGGTCGTCCGTGACATCCTCGACGCCGACGCGTGTGACGAGGTGTTCCGGGACATCAAGCCGCAGAACGTCATTCATCTGGCGGCGCAACACTTCGTCCCCTGGTGCGAGGAGCACGTCCACGAGGCGTACACCCTGAACGTGCACGGCACGTTGAACATCCTGGAGTCCTCACGCCGGCACGGGGTCCAAGCCTTCTTCTTCGCATCCACCGGCGACGTCTACCATCCGAACTTCCTGCCCCACAGGGAAGTTGATCCGACCGGACCGGTTTATGTCTACGGCCACACCAAATATCTGGCCGAGCAGCTGTGCATGCGCTACTTCGAGTCCACCGGGTGCTTCCGGACGCTGGTGATCGGGCGGCTGTTCAACGCCGCCGGACCGCGCGAAACCAATCCGCACATGCTCGCCGAGGTCACCCGCCAGATCGCAGAGGGCAAGCACGAGGTGGAAGTCGGCAACCTCTGGCCGCTGCGCGACTACGTGGACGTCGACTCGATGGGCGCCGTCATCGTCGACACCGTCTCGCGGGTAGAGGGATTGGAGATCCTCAACATCGGATCCGGCACGGCGATCGAGGTTCGGGAGGCGTTGAGCATCATCGCGTCCGTCCTGCCGTTTCCCGTTGCCTTCACCTCGGTGCCCGAACGCCAGCGCCCCAACGACCGACCATTCCTGTGCCCGGATACGCAACGGTTGCGCCGCACCATCGGCCGCGCGGCCGAGCCGTTCAGCCAGGCCACGGCGCGAAAAATCTTCGCCGAGTACCCCGACTTCAAGCTCGAGAGTGGCCGCGGTGCGCCCTGACTTCACCCGCCCCCTGCGCGTTGCCCTGGTCGGCGACTACCCCACCGAGGAAGGCGCGGCGGTGCAGAACGGGGTGCAGTCGGTGACGTACACCTTGGCGCAGGCACTGGCTGCCCGTTCCGACGTCGAGTGCCACGTCGTCAGCGCGATGAACGGCGTGACCACAACCTACCGCCGGGCCGGCGCGCTGCACGTTCACTACGTCAGGCGCCTGAACCTCCCGCGGTTGGTCACGCTGCGCGTCAACGATGTGCCGCGCCTGGCGGCGGCAATCCGTTCGATCAATCCCGATGTCGTCCATGGGCAGGGCCAGGACCGCCACGCGCTCGGCGCGTTGGCGAGCGGGGCGCCGACGGTCATCACGCCGCACGGCGTGCTCTTCGTCGAGAGCCGGTTACTGCAACGAAACCGGTGGGACGCGTTGGGTGCCCTGAAGAAACGGGCTGTCGCCAACATGGAGCGGGAGGTGTTTCGCCGCGCCCGGGACATGATCATCATCTCGCCGTACCTGGCGCAGGTTTACGGGTCGATGCTCACGGCGCGCTGCCGATTCATCGAGAACCCGATCCAAGACGACTTCTTCCGCATACGGCGCGCACCGGAACCCGGCCGAATGTTGTTCGTCGGCACCGTGGTGGCGCGCAAGAGGGTGGACCATCTCGTGCGCGCGGTCGGCGAGGTCGCCAACGACCATCGCGCCGTTGCAGACCGGCCGTGGCGGGCGGGCCTACAACTCAGGGTCGCCGGCCCCCTTGCGGACCCGAGTTGCGAACGCGAAGTCCGGCGGGCGATAGACGAATGCGGCCTACGGGACCGGGTGAGGCTGCTCGGACCCATCAGCCACGAAGAGCTGCTCGATGAATACGCGCGCGCCCAGGTCCTCTTGATCGGCTCGCGCGAAGAGACCACTCCGCAAGCCGTCGCACAGGCCATGGCGTGTGGGCTGCCGGTGATCGCCTCCCGCGTCGGCGGCATTCCGGACATGCTCGAGGACGGCCGCACCGCGCTCCTGTTCTCGCCTGGCGATGTCGCGGCCTGCGCCGACCACATCCGCCGGATGCTCGACGACGATACCTTCAGAACAGGCATCGAACACCGGGTACGCGTCGAGGCGGAGAAGCGTTTCGACCCGAAATCGGTTGCGGAGCAGACTGTTCACGTCTATCGGGAAGTCATCGCCCAAGATCGGCCGATCTGAAATAATCGATCGTCAGTTTGACGCCTTGGCTGAATGGAACCACCGGGCGCCAGTCGAGTCTCGACTCGGCGAGGGTGATGTCCGGCTTGCGCTTCTTCGGGTCGTCCTCCGGCAGGGCCCGGAAGACGATCGGAGACGACGATCCGGTCATCTCCTTGATGATGCGGGCGACCTCGAGGACGGTCAGCTCGTCCTGACTACCGAGGTTGACCGGCCCGGTGAAGGACGATTCGCTGGTCGCCATCTTCACCAGCCCGTCGATCAAATCGTCGACGTAGCAGAAGCTTCGGGTCTGGCTGCCATCGCCGAAGATGGTGATCGGTTCGCCACGTAGTGCCTGCACGATGAACTGTGAGACGATCCGCCCATCCTCGGGATCCATCCTGGGGCCATACGTGTTGAAAATGCGGACGACCTTGATCCGAGCGCCGAAGCGGCGCGCGTATTCGAGCATGAGTGTTTCGGCAACCCGCTTACCCTCGTCATAGCATGCGCGTGGGCCGAAGCAGTTGACGTTCCCCCAATAGCTCTCGGTCTGCGGATGCAGGGTGGGATCGCCATAGACCTCGCTGGTGGAGGCCTGCAGCATGATCGCCTCTTTGTCGAGCGCCAGCTCGAGGACGTTTCTCGTACCGAGGTAGTTGGTGTCCAGGGTGAACACGGGATCGCGCTGGAACGCGAACGGCGAGCCCGGGCAGGCCATGTTGAAGACGAGGTCCAGCGGTCCCGCCACGGTGGCCGCGTCCAGCGGCCGCGTGACATCGTGCTCAAAGAAGCTGAACCCCGGGTCACCCTCGAGGTGGGTGAGGTTTTCGCGCCTGCCGGTATAGAAGTTGTCCAGGCCGAGCACCTCGACGCCGTCGCGGCGAAGGCGATCGCAGAGGTGGGATCCGAGAAATCCGGCGGCGCCGGTGACCAGGGCTCTCATCCACCCAGCCTAGTGGCGGCCCATGCCGTAGTACTCGAAACCCTCGGCCCGCAACCGCCTGGGGTCATAGATGTTTCGACCGTCGAAGACGACATGGCCCCGCATGGCCGACCTGACGCGCTGCCACGACGGCCGCTGGAACTGCTTCCACTCGGTGACCAGGACGAGCGCGTCGGCTCCCTCGACAGCCTCGTACATGTTCCCGGCGTACTCGATCGAATCGCCCAGCGCCTCTTTGGCCCGCGCACCCGCCTCCGGGTCGAAGGCCCGCACCGTCGCGCCGAGCTCGAGCAGCCGCCGCACGATCACCAGCGAGGCGGCCTCGCGCATGTCGTCGGTCTGCGGCTTGAAGCTCAGGCCCCACACGCCGACCCGCAGGCCCGTCAGGTCGCCCGCGGGCCGTCCGTCCCCGAAGTGGGCGACGATTTTGGCGACCAGCGTTGCCTTCTGCTCCGTGTTGACCTCGTCGACGGCGCGTAGCAGCCGCATGTCCGTGCCCAGCCCGGCGGCGGTATGGATCAGGGCCTGAACATCTTTCGGCAGACAGGACCCGCCATAGCCGACCCCGGGGAACAGGAATTCATAGCCGATGCGCCGGTCTGCCCCGATGGCCTCCCGCACCGCGCTGATGTCGGCCCCGGCCTTCTCACAGAGGTTGGATATCTCGTTGATGAATGAAATCTTGGTCGCCAGAAAGCAATTGGCCGCATACTTGGCCATCTCGGCGCTCTTGATGTCCATGACGATCAGCGGGTGGAAGGTGCGCAGGTACGGCTCGTAGAGCTCCCGCATGATGTCGACCGCGCGTTTGGAGTCGCTGCCGAGTATCACGCGGTCGGGCTTCATGAAGTCGGTGACCGCGGTGCCCTCCTTGAGGAACTCGGGATTGGACACCACGTCGAACTCTTGCGAGGTCTTGGCGGAGATGATCTCGCGGACCCGCTCGGCGGTGCCCACGGGGACGGTCGACTTGTCGACGATGACCTTGTAGCGATCCAGGTATGCCCCGATGTCGCCGGCCGCCGCGTGCACGTAGGACAGGTCGGCCTCGCCGCCTTCGCTCATCGGCGTCGCGACGGCGATGAAGACGACGTCGGCGTGTTCGACCGCCCGCCGGCGATCGGTCGTGAAATCGATGGAGCCGTTCTCCCGGTTCCGGGCGATCAGCTCGGCGAGGCCGGGTTCGTAGATCGGAACTCCGCCGGCCAGAAGCTCGTCCACCTTGGCCTGGTCGATGTCGACACACACCACGTCGTTGCCGCTGTCGGCCAGGCAAGCGCCCGTGACCAGCCCGACGTACCCGCATCCGATGATCGAAATCTTCACGACGACACCTTCGCTTCCCGACGATCGCCCCAATAGTCCCGCAAGCGAGCGGTCCACGCGCACGTTTCATCTAGCTTCCTCAACGATCCCGGCATTCCATTTCCCCGATTCTCTGACCCCGAAAAAAACCGGAATCGGCAGCCGACTCCTGGCACGCCACCGGCTCGGGCCAGCGGGAATCTTTGTCCAAATGGGATTTTGGCGACAGCCCAGGTCGGATAGGGTGTGGTGCGTGCCTAACGCGGATGCCAAGCGCGACCGGGTGCCATTCGCGGCAACCCGAGGGCTTCTCCAAAACCTCGGTCATCGCGTCGGCGGCACGGCAAAAACGAAAGTCCGCCTGTCGCTGATGAAGGCCGGCCGTCGAGTGACGGCCAGCCGGCTGGCGAATCTGCGTTCCGTGCTCAGTTACCTCGAGCTCGGCCATTGGCTGGCGCACGATTTCTCGAATGCCACGGTAGATGTCGTCGCCGACCAATTTGCGTTGTTCGACCGAGCGCTGGCCAAGGTCCGCGGACAACGGCCCCTGTACCTCGAATTCGGTGTGTTCGAGGGCCGCTCGATGCGGTGGTGGTCGCAGCACCTCCCGCATCCTCAAGCGAGGCTGATCGGTTTCGACAGCTTCGAAGGCCTGCCGCAGGACTGGCGGCCCGGCCTGGGAGCCGGCCACTTCGACGTCGGCGGCGAGCCGCCGAAGATCGACGATGCCCGCGTCTCGTTCGTCGTCGGCTGGTTCGACGACAGCCTCCCGAAGTTCGACGTCCCCGAGCACGACCAGTTGATCATCAACGTCGACTGCGACGTGTACTCCAGCGCCGCCACGGTGCTGAGTTGGGCGGAGCCGCTTCTCCAGCCCGGTACGCTGATCTACTTCGATGAGTTCCCCGACCGCGATCACGAGATGCGGGCCTTCAAGGAACTCATGGCCCGCTCGCCACGGGAATTCCGCCCGCTGGCCACGGCGCGCGGTCATCACTGGCTGTTCGAGGTCGTCAAGTGAGGGCACCCACGACGGCTCCCGGTTCCGCTGTGCGAATACGTTGGGCGATAACCGAATTCAGCCTCCGATTGATCAGTCGTCGGCAGTCCCGGGCCGCTCCGCTCGAGCACCGATGAGCCGCTCGGCGAGCCGCACACCCAGCGCAATCCCGAGCAGGGTCGGGTTGGCCTGGCTCGACGTCGGCAGCACCGAGGTGCTCGCGACGTACAGCCCGCGCACCCCGTGCACCTGAAGATCCGGGTCCACGACGCCGCCGTCGGCGGTCGCAGACATCCGAGTTGTACCGGCCTGATGAAAGCCGGCGTAGCCCTGCATGAAATCGTGTACCGAGGCCTCGACGTCGTCGGCGAGCCACTCCACGTGTCCGACGCCGTGGCGGCGCAGCTGCTGGTCGATGAGATCGATTGCCTTGCGCACGCTTTCGTAGTCGGCGTCGGAGAAATACATATGGGTGCGTATCCGGCGCATGCCGAGGGCGTCGCGTTCGTCGGTCAGCTCGATGCGGCTGTCCCAGTGCGGAAGATGCTCGCCGTGGTAGTGCAGTAAGTACCGATTCCCCGACCCCTTGACGAAGAAGCCCGGCGCCTTGCGGCCCCGACGCAGGAACCGCGCGTAGGAGAACCGGACCGCGAATCGCAGGGAACCGAACAGGTCTCGGACGATGTTGCGCAGGTGCGCGGCGACGCGCGGCGGCCCCGCGGTCTTGGTGTGGGCCTCGCGGATCGCCGCCGCGAGCAGGAAACGCCCCAACGGGGAGATCAACGTCAGGTAGACGCCCGACAGGATTCCGCTGCCGTGCGCCGGATCGCTGATCGGCGGATTCACCATCCAGACGGCGGCATTCGGCATCCCGAGTTCGCGCTGCAGCTGTGGAGTGAACGTGAAACGGCGGCGGAGGTAGACGCCCTCGCGGTCCCGCTCGTGTTCGTAGATGACGTCGTCGCGGGTGAAGTGCACACGCGCGACCCGGGCCTCGACGTGGGACATGTACCAGCGCCCGAGGTGGCCGCCCGCGTTGCCCAGCCCGCCCGGATGATGACGGTCCGACGCGAGCAGCAGGCGGGTGGCCTCCAGGCCGCCGGTGGCAAGGATGTAGTCCGTCGCGAAGACTCTGCCCTCCCGTCCATCGAGTGTCCTGACGACGAGATGGTCGACGGCGGCACCGGCCTCGGTGGTCACCACCTCGGTGCACGTCAGACCGGTCCACACCGTCAGGCCGGGGGTGTTGCGCAACTCGGCGCGGTATTCGCGCCCGAAACGCGTTGGCAGCGACCAGCGTTCGAGGTCGGTGGTGCGCACCTGTTCATCGGGCAACCCCACGACCAGGTCCCGCTGCGCCAACTCCGGGATGTCCCGCGCATTGAATACCGCCTGCCCGCATCCCGCCCAGTCGCAGGCCCGCTGCAGATAGGGCTCGACATCGTCGAACCCTATCGGCCAGGGCGACTCCGCGGTGATGGGCCGATCCTCGAAGTCGATGGCGTCGAACTTGACACATCGTCCGCCCCACAGCGCCGAGGTTCCGCCCACCTGCCGGCGAACGGCGACCTCACTGCGTGAATGAAAGTAGTCGTCCTGGTGCGAGTCGAACGCCGCCAGCTCCTGTGCCGCGCGGTTCGCACGTTCCAAACCACTTTCGATCAACGCCACCTCGACGCCCGCAGCCGCGAGCTCCAGCGCGGTCGCGATGCCAATCGGGCCGGCCCCGACCACCACGACATCGGTTCGGATCGTCATGTTGGGGGCGAACTGCGCCGGACCGCGAATCACGCGGCCGGGCCACGTCGAAACTGCTGGGCGAGAGCGAGAAAACGCGTCAGGAGCCCCGCGTCCGGCGGCGACGAGACGGCTTCCGCCGCGTCGGCAACCCGCCGCGGGTCGGTGCTGCGGTAGAGGATCGCGCGACAACCCGTGGCCGTGGCCGACGACGCGAGGATCAGCCTCGGCAGCACACCGGGGGCCAGCGGGTCCACCTCGAGTGTTTCCCGCCAGCGTTCGGCCGTTCGGGCATCCGCCGACAGCGCTGCGGACAGTGTCGTGTACGCCCGATTGAAGACCCCGAACGCGAGATCAGCAGGTCGTGGCGGAGGATCGAGGAGGTCGCCGCGGACCTGGCTGATGCCCCGCGGTGCGAATGCACCGGCAAAATCCACCTCGAGGCCCTCATCCTGGGACACACCCCAGGCGCGAATCTTGCCCTGCCGGTGGGCCCGTTCGAAGAACTCGCCGAGTTCATCGCCGGCGACGGTGTCGAAAGGCCTCGGGCCGTGGACGAACAAGATGTCGACGTAGTCGACGCCCAGCGCCGCCAGGCTCTGGTCCAGGCTGCGGGTCGCGACCGCCGCGTCGTAGCGCCGGGGGGTCAGGTCCGGTTCCTGTTGCCGCTTGACCGCGCGCCGCAGCGCCGGGGCTTGGCGCAGCAGCGCCCGGGCGGGCGCCTGGAAGCGGCCGAGACGCCGGGCCGCCCCGCCGACGTCGATGCCGAACTTGGTGGCCACCGTCACCGCGTCGCGATTCACGGTGCGCAGGAACACCCCCAGCTCGGACTCCGCCATGCCGAGGCCGTACATCCGCGCGGTGTCGAAGTGCGTGATGCCGTGTTCGACCGCGCTGCCCAGCACCGCCATCCGTTCCTTGCGGAACGGCGCCTGCATCAAACCCCCACACCCGAACCCGACCGCACTCGCCTTCAGCGCCGGTCCGCTGAGCTCAATCTGCTCCAACGCCGAGGCTCTCGTAGATCCGGCGAAGCTCGGCGCCGATGACCTCCGGGCTGCGCGTCGCCGCGATGTGCGCCTGCCCCTTGAGCCCGTCGCGCTCCGCCAGCTCCGGATCGCGCAGGTACCGACCGATAGCCGCCGCCAACGCGAGCGGATCATCAACCGGGACAAGCATTTTCGGGTCAGGCACAATGCCCGGCGTGCCGGAGACGGGCGTCGCGACCACAGGGCGGGCGCCGGCCAGGGCCTCGGTCACGATCAGCGGCATCGCCTCGGCGCGCGACGGCAGCACCACCACACGCGCGGACCGGATCAACTCGGGGATCGCGTCCGGATGTACCGCGGGTTCCACCGAGAAGCGCTCCAGCTGCGGAGGCGTGTAGTCGTCGATGGGTCCGACCACCCGGCATTGGCCTTCGATGCCCTCGTCGAGCAGCAGCTGCCATGCCGCGGCGAGCGTATCGACCCCCTTCCGCAGGCCGATGGTCCCGGCGAAGAGTGCGACCGGCGGTGTCGTGCTGGCCCCGGGCGCGTCCCAGTCGATCGGCGCCGGGTTCACCGAGATGGTGCTGGGCACCCGCGGGGCCAGCTCCGCAACAGTGGCCCGGGCGTCCTCCGAGAACACGATCAGATGGTCGGCGCGGCGCAGGGTGGCGCCGATATAGCGGCGGTGCCGAAGGGCCTCCCTGGCGACGTCGGCGCCCTGCAGCGTCGCGACAATCCGCAAGCCCCGCGCCTTGGCCAGTCGAATCAGCGATCCTTCGCGCAGCCACGCCCCACCGTCTGAGATGTGGAAGTGCACGATGGTCGTGTGGGGTGCGCGGGCCAGCACGGCCGCCGCGCGCGCGGTAAGCACGAAGTTCTTGGCGTGGTGCCGCCCTTCCCACGTCGACAGGACGCGGATGTCGTCGGCGCCCATCTTGTGGTCGCGGATGACTCGAATCACGGTCTGCGTCCCGCCGAAGCTGTAAACGCCCGGCCCGACGTGAATGACGGAGATCATCGCAGCCCGGAAATGGGATAGCACAGCGGCGCGTGGCGGAGGTGGTCGCGCAGACAGACATTTCGCATTCGGCTAACTCCCAGAGTGATTGGCCACGGCGTCAAGGTACACGGGCCGTCCGCTCGACGTGCCCACTTCAGCGGGCCCCGGATGATGCCGTGAGCGCGGCCGAGTCGGGGCTGACCGCGGGGTTGGTGTCGCGTTTTCTGTCGCGTAAGCCGGCGAACCCCATCGCCGAACCTAGCGCGATGCCCAGCGCGAAGGAGTCCGATGGCATCTCGGGCAAAGGCCACACCCAAGATATCGCGAGGAGGCCGGCGCTGACCGCCATGCTGACCTTCGCCGCCGCGGTCCGGCAGCGCACCGCCTTGATCAACGGGATCAGCGCGAAGACGACAAACGCCGTCATGCCGACCACACCCGCTTTCGCCAGCCACCACAGATAGAAGTTGTGTGAGTAGGCGGGATAGAACTTCGCGGAAAACTCGTCGTCACCTTTCGGCGGCTGATACGCGTAACCCAGGCCATGGCCGAATACGGGCGCCTGAGCGATCGAGCGGTTCAGCAGGGCGTTCTCCCGCAGCCTCTCCAGCGCCGATTCGTCCACGGCGAGCGCGCTGGACGAAACCCCGCCGAGCACCCGCTCGTTGAAGGCCGTCAACTGGTCGGCGAGCCACGCGCCGGCTTGCGAACCGTGCAGCAAGAACAGCAATCCCGGCAACGTCACTGCGATCACCGCCGCGAAGATCGCGGCAACGACCGCGGTCCGGCGCACGGTCGGGATGCTCAGGCTGACCAACACAGCCGCCCCCGCCGCCACGGCCATCGAGATGAGCGTGTTGCGCGAGAACGACAGCAGCGAAATGATCAGCGCAGGCGGGCCGAGGGTCAACAGCGTGGCAGGTCTCAGGCAGCCGATTATGGCGGCGGCCACCAACGCGCTCAGCGTCGCGGTGGCCGGGGATTGCGTGGTCAGGATGATCCGGACAGCCTGATCGGCGCCGGTCGCCGCCCCCAAACTTTCGGCCCTGCCCGCCAGCCGGATGGCATGCAGCGAACTCACGACCGCCATGCCCGCCGAAAACCACAGGATGCCGGCGGTGACGCGGATCGACCACTTGATGTAGTCGCCGTACACCACCAACATCGCCAGCACGAAACCCACGACGATTTCGAGCATGGACAGTGATTCGCGCAGCACGATGACGGCGTCCTGCCCGTTCTCGAATCCGGCCGCGGTCGACATCACGATCGCGACCAGGAACACGCCGGGCAACCAGAAATCGGAGAATCGCGGTTTCACGATCGGAATCAGGTAGCCGATCGCCAGCATCGCGGCCAACAGGTACAAGTAGATGACCGCGGGGCCGACGACTTTGCCGACGTGCAGGCCCTGGGGCAGCGCCGCGAACGCGCCCACCAACGCCACCCATGCCATCGCCTCGGGTCTCACCCAGTAGACGACCAGGCAGAAGGTGGCGGCGATCAGCATGATGCCCTCGGTGGTGAGTCGCACCGAGAGCACGCCGAACACGAAACATCCGAACAGGAACAGCGCCAGCGAAGCTGCGCTCATGGCCATGCGGTGCCGACTGCGCAGGTAGAAAATCACGTCGACGGACTGGCCTTCGTGCGGTAGGCCTGGGCGGCGGCCCGGCGGTGCAGCGACAGCCTCGCGTCGGTCAGCACCGTACCGACGAGCTCCGCGTTGGCCGCGCGCAGAGTTGCCAGCGCATCCTTGAGTTCGTCGGTAGTGGTGCGTCCCGCCCGGACCACCAGCACCGTCGCTTGAACGGCGCCGGAGAGCAAGACCGCGTCGGCCGTCGCCAGCACCGGCGGTCCGTCGACCAGGATCCGGTCGAATCGCGACGACAACTCCCCCAGCACGGCGTCAAGCACTTCCGGCGGGTAGGCGGAGCACGGCAAGGTCTCCCGGCGGGCCGCGCGTGCTGCCAGGACGAACAGCCTCGGGAAGGGTGTCGGCTTCACGGCTTCGGCCGCGATCTCGGGGTTCGCCAGCGCGTTGGCCAAGCCCTCTCCCGATTCGACCTTCAGCGAACCGGCGATCACCGGCCGGCGGGTGTCGCCCTCGACCACCAGTACGTCGTCGCCGACTTCGGCGAATGCCCGGGACAGGTTGAGGACCGTCGTCGTGGTTCCCTCGCCGCCGAACGGTGACGCCACCAGCACCCGGCGACCGTCGGGGCCGATCGCCCTCCGCACCCGGGTACGCATGTCCCGCACGGCGTCGTCGAACGTGCCGTCGGTGCCGAACCGCGGAGCCCCGCCGCGCCGGCGCGGCAACTCGCCGAGCGTCGGCAGGCCCGACAGCTCTTCCAGCTTTTCGCGGGTGCGCACCGTGCGATCGCTGGCCTCGCGGGTGAGCGCCACTGCCATGCCGAGAAGCACGCCGGCGACCAGGCCCATCGCCATGTTGCGTACCGGTGCCGGGGTGACCGGGTGATCGGGCACCTGGGGCGGCTCCACCACCCGCGCCCGCGCCACCGGCAACGGCTTTCCGTTCTGCTCTTGCACGCCCGGGGTTTCCCGGGGCTGGCCCGGCGGCGCCGTCGCATCCGTGGGTTCGGGCCGGGGGCCCGCGTTGGGGGCGTCCGGACGCGAGACCGTGCCCAACGTGGGGATGATCGCGGCGAATTGGTCGGCCAGCGCCCCCGCCAGCGCTGCCGCCCGCTTCGGATCTGTGTCTTTGACGGTGATGGTGAACAGCTGAGATTTAGCGGTGTACTTCACCTGGGTTTGGGTCAGCAGGTCGTCGGCACTGATCGGTAGCTGAAGCTGTTTGATCGCGCGGTCGGCCACTGTCCGGCCGCCGGCGATCTGGGCGTACGACGACAGCCGTTCCTGCGCTGTGAGCGTGCCGTTGTACAGCTCGGTCAGGTCGGTGGCGCCGGAGAACGAGATCAGGACCGTGGTGGACGACTGGTAATGCTTGGTCTGCAATGCCGTGATGGCCGCCGCGCCGACCGTACACGCCAGCACCGCGGCCGCCGCCAGCTTCCAGTGCGCGACGAGAATCCGGACAAAGGTACGGAAATCCATCGACCAACGGCCTTTCTGAAAACTTCGGCGGGTGCGAAGCATCCATCCGGTCGGTTATCGGATGGGCTAAAACATTGAACATTATTGAAGCATCGTCATGCGGCGTTTGCCCGAAAAGCGATTCTCCAGGGCCATCCGTTGCAGTTCGAAAACCCGGACGTGACAATCGCGGCGCTCTGTCACGCTCGGGGGCCGGCGGTCAGCACGTCGCGCGATATGTTGACCGTTGCCAGTGGGTAGCCGCCCGAACCGTCACGTCCGTTGCGCGCCAACTGCATGGGCGGGTAGTTCACCACGTGCGATGCGTCCGACTTGTGCTGTTGCCATTCCACCGATGCCCGCAGCGTGTAGTTGCCAGGCGCCAAGCCGGCCACGTCGAGCTTGACCGACTCGGTCGACGACGCCGGGACCGGTTCGTTGCCGGGGTTGCCGCCGGCGTCGTTGTGGACCAGCGTCTTCAGGTTGACGATCGTCGGAAGCGTGCGGACCACCGCGCCCGAGAAATTCACCAGTTGATAGCGGGGAGCCCACTTCTCGATCGCGGCGGCAGAACCGTAGTTGGTCCACGTCACGGCGATCGTCGCCACACCGTCGTGTATCGGTTGCGGGCTCGGACGCGCTTCGACCGAGTACCGATACCCGGCGGCGACGTTCGCCTGCGCCCACAACAGGTACAGCGCCGGGTCCATCGGGGTCGACGATTCCGCGTCAGCGAAGTCGCAACTCGACGTCATCGCGACGTGATACTTGATGACGTCGTGTAGGGCCTTCTGGTAGTAGGACCGTGGCGAGGTGCCGCTCGGCAACAGGCACCATTCGGTGATGACCGGCGCGGTGAGCAACCGATCTTTGAGTTGGGCGATGACCGGATCCTTCTGCTGCACATAACGCGAGCCGTCCAATTCGACCCACCCGGGCAACGGCGCGATCACGCCCAGGCAATCGGCCCGCACACCCACCGGCGCGGCCACTTTCTTGGTGACTTCATCGGAAAGCATTTCGCGCACAATCTCCGGATTCAGCAGCGTCGTGATCAACTGCGTCCGCCGGAACGCGCTCACAGTCGCCGCCACCAGCTGCCTGATCGACGCGATCGTGATGCTCTGATCACGGAACTGGCTGTAATAGCCCAGCTTCGCGACACTTTCGTCGGCCGAAGGACCGGGGGCGCCCAGCGTATCGCGCAAATACGCGATGTGGTTCTCGCTCCAATCCCCGTAGCCGGAGAACTCGAAAACGCTGAGCCGCTCGTCGCCGTCATACCGTCGCCCAAGCGCGGCCAGCAATTGTCCGAAGGCGTCGAGGTATCGGGGGTCGTTCCACTTCGGCACCACCTGCACCACCCCGGGCGTCCACCAGAACCGTTCCGGTCCGGCGTAGTCGGTGGCGGCCGATCGCATCCAGTCGGGGATCGCGATGTTCGTGTTGTTCGGAAACACAGTGTCACAACAGGAGTGGTAGGCGACGATGCGAAGGGTCATTCGCATGTTTCTGCCGGCCAACTTGTTCAGCGCGTCATCGATCACGCTGAAGTCGAATTTCTGGTCGTCCGAGGCGTCGGGGGGCAGCGTGCTGGGATCCGTGGGCTGCAACTGCCGCCACGTGACACGCAGGCTGGCGTCATCCGATGCGGGCCAGGCCGGGTACCGGTGCTGCGCGGGATTGGCCTGCGGGAACAACGGGATCAAAAGATCTTCGTATTGGCCGCGCAGCGGATTCTGTACGTCCTGGACGGCCAGCGGTATCGCGGGGCTGATTATCGCGGTCACCAACTCGGGGTTTCCGCGGCCACCACACCCGTTCAACAAGAGCGTCACGCAAACGGCGACGAGCACGGTGGTCTTGCGCAACGTCCCAGCCGTGTTGGCGAACACGGACGTCGGCGGGGTCGGCATTCCGCTCGCCGAACGTGGGCCCTCCATCAGCTTCAAGGACTGACACCTCTCCGGTCGCTGGCGCTCTCCACCCAAAGCGCGCCACATGAAATCGGCAACGATGCAACGCTGCCCCACATCATCGGTCAATCATGCACATCTTCGATGCATATCCCGGCCACTGTTGGGTGGCGGCCGGCGTCAGCGGGTTCCTTGCCGGGCACCGCTACGTCGGGCCGCTCAAATTGGTATGGTCGCGCAATCCACTCGGCTGATCCCTCCGAGAATCGCTCAGGAGACCGCACGATGCCTTTGGTTCGATCGGCCACGCGTCGGCTGGCGCCCGCCGTCAAGGCACTGGCGCCGGGTTTCTTCTGGCGGCGGAAATACCGCATCCTGCAACGCCTCGGGGAAAGCCGTACCGACATCCAGTTGGCGGTTTCGTTGTGCGACCCGAACCGGATCTCGCTGGACATCGGCGCCGACGTCGGACAGTTCACGATCGCCATGCTGGCGTCGTCGCGATCGGTGATCGCGTTCGAACCCCGGCCCGCGCAAGCCCGCGATCTGGCCTCGATGTTCGACGCCGCAGGCGTTCCCGTACGGGTGGAGGCGGTCGCGCTGTCTGACACCGCCGGCGTCGGGACGATGAGGGTGGTCGAATCCGAGCCGGGCCGCAGCACGATCGACACCACCAATGTCCTGAGCGACGTCGACAACAGCGGGATCCGCAGCATCGAGGTCCCCATCAAGCGGCTCGACGATCTAGACCTGCAAGACGTCGGCATGATCAAGATCGACGTCGAGGGCCATGAACTCGCCGTGTTGCGCGGCGCCACAAAGACACTCGCGCGTGACCGGCCCGCAATCATGGTGGAGGCCGAGCAACGCCATTACCCCGGCGCGGTTGCCGAGATCACCGAGTTGTTACGCCAGTCCGGCTACTCCGGGTATTTCGACCTCGACGGCGTTCGACGGCCGATCGACGACTTCGACCCGCGCACGCACCAGGACCCATCCAACGTCGGCGACCGGGAGAACGACTGGGCGCCTCGCGGCGTCTACGTCAACAATTTCGTGTTCATTCCCCAGGGTCGGTAGGCCCACGCGACGCTAGATGCCGCCCGCCGGCAACGCCTTGCGGTTGGCCAAAAACGGCAGCGACAGCCAGCGCGCGGACAACAGGGCTTCCATCGCCTCGCCGGGGACAGGACGCGACAACAGGAAACCCTGCGCGCGTCGGCACCCGTGCTGGATCAAAGTCATTGCCGCCACCGGCGTTTCAACTCCCTCGGCGACGACTTCCAGACCGAACGCCTCGGCCAGACCGATGATCGCGCGAACGATCGCCAGGTCGCCGGCGTTGTTACCCAGGTCGCGCACGAAGCCGGTGTCGATCTTGAGCATGTCCACCGGCAGGGACTTCAGGTGCGACAACACCGCGTAGCCGGTACCGAAGTCGTCGATGGCCAGCTGGACCCCCACTTCCTTGAGCTCCGCCAAGGTTTTTCGCGTGGTCTCGATGTCGTGCACCACGGCGCGCTCGGTGATCTCCAGGCACACCGAGCCGGCGTCGAGGCCGAACTCGTCGATGGTGGCGGCGACGTCGCGTACGAAACCCCGGGTGATGAGCTGGATCGGCGACACATTGATGCGCATGACGGCCCCTTGGCCGACGCCCTTGGCCCGCCAACCGCTGAATTCGGCGCACGCGGTGCGCATCACCCAGTGCCCCAACTCCGCCGCCAGGTTGGTCGATTCGGCGATCCCGATGAAGGAGTCCGGTAGCAGCAGGCCCCAGATCGGGTGCCGCCAACGGACCAGCGCCTCCGCGCCGACGACGGCGCCCGTCGACAGGTCGATCTCGGGCAGGTAGTGCAGGAGCAGCGCCTCGCTGCCGATGTCGCCTTGCAGGTGCAGCTCGATGTCGTTGCGGAACGCGCGCTTGAGGGACATGTCGTCGGTGGACACCGCGATCTGGTTGCCGCCGCCGCGCTTTGCCGTCAGCACCGCCTCGTCGGCGCGGCGGAGCAGGTCGGTGCAGTTGTCCCGTCCCGGCTGCCCCACCGCCAGCCCGATGCTGACCGTGCGGCTGATCACGTGGCCGCCGATGGCCAGCCGCTCGCACAGCATCGCCGAGAGACGCCGGGCGAATGACTCCGCGGCCTCCGGTGACATCGGCTGGTCGGGAACGACGACGAACTCGTCACCGCCCAACCGGGCGATCGTGCTGTCGGGGGCGCAGACCCGGATGCGTTGCGCGAAGACCCGGATGAACCAGTCACCGGCGGTGTGGCCAAGGTAATCGTTGATCGGCTTGAGCCGGTCGAGGTCGAGGTACATCACCGCGACGGGCCCGGCGCATCCCGTCGCGAGCCGTCCGGACAGATGCGCGACCAGCGCGCGACGGTTGTAGAGGCCGGTCAGATCGTCGTGCTCGGCGAGATAACGAAGCTTTTCTTCAGCGGCGATGCGGGCCTGCAGCTGCGCGAACAGCGCAGCGACCGCCTCGAGCGTGCTGATCTCTTCCTGCTCCCACTTGCGGGCACCGAACTTGACGAAGCCGAGCAAGCCGGTGGTCGTCTCACCCGAGACCAACGGTGCGGCCGCCACCGAGGGCGAGGCGGCCACCTTCGCCCCGCCGAGCCTCCGCCGGAAATAGCGTTTGGACTGCGCCGGACGGATCACCACCGGTTTGTGCCCGTGCCCGCACTGGGCGAGGACCGACTCGGCGATGTCCAGCTGAGCGAAGGCCGTCGGATCCGGGTCCGCGGCGTCCGAGCGGGGCGGCCACTCGGCAACCAGCGCCGAGGTCCGGGTGTGCGGGTCGAGGTGCCGCAGGAAGCTGGCGTCCACGTCGAACTGTTCGACCAGTTGCGCGAGCACCTTTTCGCTCACCAGGGTGGCCGTGGCGGCGGTGGCCTCCATCAACTGGGTGGCGACGGAGGTGACGACCAGGTCCAGGCTGCGTGGCACGGTCTCCTCCGATACGGGCATACATCCCACGGGGCCGGCCACCGTGGTGACGGTTGCCCGATCGGGGGACGGTCATGACGACGAACCCCGCCGGATGCGCGCCCAGCGCGTCGACGTACCCCTTCGGTTCGCGTGTGTGGCTGTCGGATGTTTTCGGACCAGGGCAGGTCACGCTCGGTTTTGGTCAGCAAAACCTACCACGCGGTACCCGCCCCATCCGGGCTAACGAACAACTTCCGGCGAGGGTCTGCCGGCCGGCGCGAACGAGGGCCGTCGGCCCGTCATCGAGGCGCTAGGACCCGTTGGCGGCCGCCGCGTCGCTCGCGATGTCGAGGGTGGCTATCGGATACAGGCCAGAGCCGTCCCGCCCGTCGCGGGCCAGCGCCATGGGCGCGTAGTTCACCACGTGGGAGGCGCCGGGCTTGTGCTGCTGCCAGTCCACGGATGCGCGCAGCGTGTAGTGCCCGGGCGCCAGGCCGGTCACGTCGACGCGCACCGACTCGGTGGCCGACTCGGGCACCGCCTCCTCGCGGGACGAGCTGGAGTCGTCGTGGACCAGCGTCTTGAGGTTGACCGTCGCGGGAATGGTACGGACCACCGCTCCGGAGAAGTCGACCAGTTTGTAGCCGGGTGCCCATTGCTCGGTGGCCGCCGCCGAGCCGTAGTTGGTCCAGACGACGGAGATGGCCGCCACCTTGCCCTGGATCGACTGCGAGCCCGGCTTGGCCTCCACCGAGTACCGGTAGCCGGCCGAGGCGTTGGCCTTGGCCCACAGGAGATACAGCTTGGGGTCCATCGCCGACGTCGCATCCCGGTCGGGGAAGTTGGAGCTCGACGTCATCGAGACGTGATACCTGACGACGTCGTGCAGAGCCTTCTCGTAGTACGACCGCGGGTCGGTCCCGTTCGGCAATCCGCACCACTGGCTGACCACCAGCGCCGAGGTGAGCCGCTGCTTGATCGCGTTGACGGCGGCGTCGTTGAACCGCACGTAGTGCGAGTCGCTGGACTCGGCCCATTCCGGCAGCGGCGCTTGCACGCCAAGGCAATCCGCGCGGATGCCGACCGGAGCGGAGAGTTTCTTCGTCACGTCGTCGGCGAACAACTCGCGGACGATCTCCGGATTCTGCCCGGTGACCACCAACTGCGTGTGGCCGAACGCGCCGACGTTCGCCGCGACCAGCTGCCCGATGGACGCCTTGGTGATGCTCTGATCGCGAAACTGGCTGTAATAGCCCAACTTCGAGAGGCTGTCGTCCGGCGCCGGCCCCGGCGCACCGAGCGCGTCCCGTAGGTAGGCGAGGCTGGTCTTGCCGGAGTCGCCGTACCCGGAGAACTCGAACACGCTCAGGCGCTCGTCGCCGTCGTAGCGCCGGCCGAGCGCGGCGAGCAGCTGCCCGAAGTTGCTGAGGTAGTCGGCGTCGTTCCAATTCGGGACCACCTGGGTGACACCGGGCGTGGACCCGTTCGGCGCCGGGGGGTAGCTGGTGGCCGCGGAGCGGATCCAGTCCGGGATCGCGATGTTGGTGCCGTTGGGATAGGAATCGTTACAACAGGATCTGTAGGCGTACACGCCGAGGATCAGCCGCATGTTTCGGCTGCCGACCTTGGCCAGCGCGTCGTCGATCGCGCTGAAGTCGAACTTGCGGTCGTCGGGCGCGTCGGGCGGCAGCGTGCGCGGGTCGACGGGCTGCAACTGCCGCCACGAGACCCGCAGGCTGGCGTCGTACGACGCGGGCCAGGCGGCGTACCGCTGCTGAGCGGGATTGCCTTGCGGGAAAAGCGGATTCAAGCCTTCCTCGTATTGGCCGCGCAGCGGGTTGGGGATCTCTTGCGCGCTGGGCGGGATGGCCGGGCTGACCATCGCGGACAGTGGACCGGGATCGCTCTTGCCACCGCATCCGCTCAGCACCACCGCCGCGCACACGACAGCGGCCAGCGTGCTCTTCCTCGTCTTCACGGTTGCTTCTCCCAACACACACCGATGCACACTGAAGTGGCCCCATACTGCCTGGGTTATCTGGTGCGCGTATCCGACGCGGGGCTGGTCACGAATTGGCGTAGCGCAGCCTAGCACGCACCACCCGTCCCTCCCCCGGTCCGCCGCGGGCCGGCCCGACCCCGCAAGCGGCACCCGTGAGGCGCGTCACAATGTGGGCGGGTCTGTCACGCTCGAGGACCCCGCGGTGTCTCAAGGGCATCAGGCCCGCGAGAACAGGAGACAGCAAATGACCGAGGTGATCGCCCAGAAAACCCATGTCGTCGTGGTCGGCGGCGGATACGCCGGAACCCTGGCCGCAAACCGGCTCCGGCGACGTCAAGACGTCGACGTCACCCTGGTGAACCCGCGCCCCGTCTTCGTGGAGCGAATCCGGCTGCACCAGTTGGTCGCCGACACCGGCCCCGCGACCGCCGACTACGCGACCCTGCTCGCCGACGGGATCCGGTTGGTCGTCGACGCCGTCGACCGCATCGAGGCCACCGACCGGCGCATCCTGCTGTCCTCGGGCCGCGAGCTCGGCTACGACTACCTCATCTACGCGGTCGGCAGCACCGGCGCCGCACCCGCTGCGGTGCCCGGGTTCGCCGACTTCGCGTACCCGATAGCCGACCTGGAAAGCGCGCAGCGGTTGCGCTACGCGCTGGCCGACCTGCCGCTGGACGCGCCCGTGATCGTCGTCGGCGGCGGGCTGACCGGCATCGAGACGGCCGCCGAGCTGGCCGAACGGGGCCGCCAAGTGACCCTGGTGTGCGGCGCCACGCTCGGCCCGTCGCTGAGCAGGCGCGGCCGGCGTTCCGTCGCCAAGCGCCTGCGCGGCTTCGGGGTCAACGTGCTGGAATCGGCGACCGTGACCGAGGTGCGATGGGACGCGGTCGTGCTCAGCGACGGAGCAGTGCTGCCGAGCGCGGCGACGGTCTGGACCGCCGGATTCGCCGTGCCGGACCTGGCCGCGCGCAGCGGGCTGAGCACCGACGCGCTGGGCCGGCTGCTCACCGACGAGACGCTGACCAGCGTCGACAACCCCTACGTCGTCGCGGCGGGCGACGCGGCCGCGCCGTCGGGCCAACCCTTACGGATGAGCTGCCAGGCCGCCGGCCCGCTGGGGGCGCAGGCCGCCGACACCGTGCTCAGCCGCATCGACTTAACCGCTCCGGCCCGGCTCAATCAGGCGTTCGTCGGCCAGTGCATCAGCCTGGGCCGCACCTACGGCACGCTGCAGTTGGCCCACACCGACGACACTCCGGTGAACCTGGCGATCGGCGGCCGGACCGCTGCGTCGATCAAGGAGGCCATCTGCAAGGGCACCCTGTGGGCCATTCGGCGCGAGGCCGCCAAGCCCGGCTCGTACCGCTGGCTCAAGGGCGGCAAGCGGCCCGCGCAGGAGTCCGCCGAGGTCGCGCTGCAATGACGCACGCGCCCGCCGGCAATGAGCACGCCGAACGGTTCACCGTGCTGCGGCCGCTGCTGTTCACCATCGCCTACGAGATGCTCGGCTCGGCCACCGAGGCCGACGACGTCCTGCAGGACAGCTACCTGCGGTGGGCGGCGGTCGAACTGTCGACGGTGCGTGACACCAAGTCCTACCTGGCTGCACTGGTGACCCGGCAGGCGCTCAACGCGTTGCGCGCCGACGCGCGCCGGCGCGAGGAGTACGTGGGGCCGTGGCTGCCGGAGCCGCTGCTGCTCGACGAGCAAGATGCCTCGACGGATGTCGTTCTGGCGGAATCTATTTCGATGGCGATGTTGGTCCTGCTGGAAACGCTGAGCCCCGACGAGCGGGCGGTGTTCGTGTTGCGCGAGGTGTTCGGCTTCGACTACGGCGAGATCGCCGAGGCGGTCGGCAAACCGGCGCCCACGGTGCGCCAGGTTGCGCACCGGGCGCGCGAACACGTTCGGGCGCGGCGGAAGAGGTTCGAGGCGACCGATCCGCAGCGCAACGCGCGGCTCACCGCCCAGTTCCTCCAGACGGCCGCCAGCGGTGACGTCCAGACGCTGATGACGATGCTCGCCCCCGACGCCACCTGGACGGCCGACAGCGGCGGCAAGGTGTCCGCGGCACGCCGGCCGGTGGTCGGCGCCGACCGGGTGGCCAGGGCCATCGTCGGCCTGATCCGCAAGGCGAGCGAGTTCGCGGAGTTCCGCATCGAGATGGTGACCTGCAACAGCGCCCCGGCGGTGCTGCTCTACCTGGGCGATCACCTCGAGGGGGTGATCACCCTGGAGATCGCCGCGGACAAGATCACGAACTTCTACGTGACGCGCAATCCGGACAAGCTGGCGGCGCTGGCGACCGCGCGCGACGTCAGCCGCGGCTAGGCGGGCGCTCTTCTGTCAAGCTAGGGCGGTGCGTATCGACCGGCTCGGCGACCTTGGCGCCGCCCCCGCGGTGCTGCGCGCCGTGGGGGACGCCACCGCCCGGCTCGGGCTGCCGCCGCCGGCCGCGCTGACCGGCGAATGGTTCGGCGCGCTGGCGGTCATCGCGCCGAGCGTGCCGGTGCGGCCGGTCGATGCGGACGCCGCCTTCGCGGTCCAGCCCGGCCCGCAGTCGCTCGACTCGGAAGCCGTGGGTGGCGGCTGGATCGGTTACCTTTCCTATCCCGATCCCGGCGCCGGCACCGAGCCGAACCGGATCCCCGAGGCCGCGGGCGGCTGGACCGACTGCGTGCTGCGGCGCGACCGGGACGGCCGGTGGTGGTACGAAAGCCTGTCCGGCGCGCCGATGCCGGACTGGCTTGCCGCCGCCCTGGCAACGGGGCCGCCGCCGACGCGCGACTGCCGCATCGACTGGGCCCCGGCCGATCGGGCGGCCCACCGCGACGGCGTGCTGAACTGCCTGGAGGCCATCCGCGCCGGCGAGGTGTACCAGGCGTGCGTGTGCACGCAGTTCATCGGGACGGCCAGTGGCGCCCCCCTGGACTTCTTCGCCGACGGCATCGCCCGCACTGCCCCGGCGCGGGCCGCCTACCTCGCCGGGCCGTGGGGCGCGGTGGCGTCGCTGTCCCCGGAACTCTTCCTGCGACGGCGCGGGACGCTGGTGACGTCCAGCCCGATCAAGGGCACCCTGCCGCTGGATGCCTGGCCGTCGGCGCTGCGGGCGTCGGCCAAGGAGGTGGCCGAGAACATCATGATCGTGGACCTGGTGCGCAACGACCTCGGCCGGGTGGCGATCGTCGGCACCGTCACCGTGCCCGAGTTACTGGTGGTGCGACGCGCCCCGGGCGTGTGGCACCTGGTGTCCACCGTGTCGGCGCGGGTCCCGGTCGAGCTGCCGACGTCCGCGCTGCTGGACGCCGCCTTCCCGCCCGCCTCGGTCACCGGAACACCCAAACACCGTGCGCGCCAGCTGCTCTCGCAGTGGGAGCCGCATCGCCGTGGAATCTATTGCGGCACAATCGGTTTGGCTTCACCCTTGGCGGGGTGCGAACTGAACGTGGCCATCCGGACGGTGGAGTTCGACGCCACGGGCGGCGCTGTCCTCGGTGTCGGCGGAGGGATCACCGCCGACTCCGATCCCGACGCGGAATGGGCCGAATGCCTGCACAAAGCGTCCCCGATCGTGGGACAGCCGCGGATCGCGGCCGCGTTCTCGGCGGGCTGACCCTCAGGCCTGGCGCGACCGCAGGACGGCGTCATAGAGCTGGCGCGAGCGCACCCCCGGATTGGCGGCGGCCACCTCACCGCAGGCGTCCTTCACGCGCGCGCCGCCGTCGACCAGCTC